>JABJDN010000020.1 GCA_018665385.1 Phycisphaerae bacterium
ATGATTTTCTTAACAGAACGGAAGGATGGTTTTGCGACTTCAGAACAAATTGCAACGGCAACAAAAGTTCCAGCTGGGTATACAGTGAAGGTTTTGCAGCAACTCGGAAGAGCAGGGTATGTCTCTGGGCAAAGAGGTCGAAAAGGGGGCTTTTATCTTGCATGCAATCCAAAAGAGGTCAATCTGTTACAGATAGTTGATGTCATTGATCCATTAAATCGAATCGAAGTTTGCCCTCTTGGTAGGGCTGATCACAAAAATTGTTTGTGCCCATTGCATTCCCAATTGGACAAAACGATTGAGGGACTACAGAAGAACTTGAGCGATATGACGTTGCAAAATGTCATTGATGGATCAATTGGTAGAACGCTTTGTCAAGACGCTTCACAAGCTGTTTTTCAAATTAAGATTTCTGACAAGTAACTACTAAAATACAGCAGCCATAAACGCTCTATTTAGTTCATTATATAATTTTTTGTAGCACAAAGAAGATATAAAGATACAAATATATCTAAATTGGACTATACTCTAGGTGAATCTCAAAACCCGAGCTGCATTTAAGAGGAATCGCTCAATGTCTTGTACAGAAAAAGCAGTTAGAACTGCACTAAACGAACTCGCAGACCCTCGATCTGGCGATAATTTGCTTTCGACTGGAATTGTCGAAAACGTCACAATTGAAGCTGAGAACGTTTCAATTACATTGCAAAATCCTGGGCACGAAGATTTTGAACATCAAGCACTTGCCGGTGCAATAAAGCGGCAACTTCAACCCCTCGAAGGCGTTCAATCTGTCTCCGTTGCTTGGGAAAAACCCACACGAGCTCAAATGCCTGTCCACCATGGCCGTGATGGGATAGCACTGAACGTCTTATCTGATACGGATACATGCATGGGGACTGGTGTTGCAAAAGATATTGGATACGGTGAATTTGGTCCAGATCAAATTTTATCTCCTGAGATGGATATTCCAAACGAAGCATGGGAGGGTTACCCACCTGTCATGCAATGGGATATTGATCCTACAAACACAGAGTATGAATCTGGCGAGGCAACAGTATCCTTGCTTGATTGGCAGTTTGAAATATGGTGGCAGATACATCCAAGTGAACTGATGTACGTCGCAATTCAAGCGATGCACGAAGATGAAATTAATGAAGATAACGAACGCAAACACCCTGTTGGTAGAAATGTTGTCGTCAATTTAGTATTCGACCAAAAAAGAGAAGCGATTATTTCGGTCTATGGCACAGCACGCGATTTTCGCCCGTTCATCGAAGCTTTCCAAGTCGCATGCGACATTCCAATTCCAGAAGGCTGCGAGCAAGTTACAACAACGAAACCTAAACAGGAGAAATCTAACGCATGAGTAATCACAATACAAATGGTGCCGCATCTAGATGGTTCCGTATTGCGGATGAACCCCGCGATTGGGAAGATTTTTATCGTGAGCGTTGGTCATACGACCGCAGTGTCCGAACGAGCCACAGCGTTAACTGTTCTGGTTCCTGTTCATGGGAAGTGTTCGTAAAAAATGGATTGATTTGTTGGGAACTTCAGAAAACTGATTGGCCTCAAATTAATTCTGAGACACCAAGTTACGAACCTCGTGGGTGTCAACGTGGGATTTCTGCTTCTTGGTATCCATATAGCCCAGTTCGTCCAAAGTATCCATACATTCGTGGAGTTCTTCTTGATATGTATGAAGAGGAGCGGGCGAAAGGGAAAGATCCTGTTGAAGCTTGGGCGGCGATTGAAGCAGATCCAGAACGAAAGAAAACATATCGAAACGCCCGCGGAAAGGCGGGGTGGAAGAGGGGAAGTTGGGACGTAGCGACCGATATTTGGGCTGCTTCGATCATTCATACTACGAAGAAGTATGGAGCCGACCACTTGGCTTCTTTTTCGCCTATCCCTGCGATGAGCATGGTGAGTTTTATCTCGGGCCATCGTTTGTGCAATCTACTCGGTGGCACCATGCTTTCCTTTTATGAGTGGTACCATGATCTGCCGCACATCATGCCTTGGATTTGGGGGGACCAAACCGATGTTGCTGAAGCGGCAGATTGGTATCAGTCTACCTATTGGATGGTTATTGGCTCAAACTTGCCCATGACACGAACACCAGATGCGCATTTTGCGTCTGAACATAAATACAACGGCGGGAAAATTGTAAATCTCGCACCGAACTATTCTGATGTCACAAAGTTTGCAGATCTCTGGGTTCCTGTAAGGCCCGGTACAGATGCGGCGTTTTTACTATCTTGTATTCATGTCATTTTACAAGAGTTCCACGTAAATCGACGGAGTACATATTTTTATGACTATGTGAAGCAATTTACAAACTTGCCCTTTGTAGTACAACTGGATGAACAAGATGACGGTTCATATCTGTCTGGTAGATTCATGCGCGCAACAGATTTCAGTCAGTATGCAGAGGAAGAAAATGCAGACTGGAAACTCATTCAACTAGAACAAGGTACTGACAAAGTTCGGCTTCCAATTGGAACGCTTGGATTCCGGTGGGAAGAAGAAAAAACTGGCAGATGGAATTTAGAAGGTAAAGATACGCAAGGCGAAGAGTTTGACCCAATGCTTTCATGCATGGGAGATGATGGCGAATTCGAGGAAGTGCAAGTAAATTTTGCAGATTTCACAGATACGTTTGATACAAAACTAGGTCAAACAGAAGGCAAAGGTAACTGGGCTAAAAAGGTACTTCGCGGCGTTCCTGTAAAACGAGTAACAAATGCAGATGGCAAAGAAGTATTAGTGACAACAGCATTTGACGTGTTGCTTGCTCAACTTGGTGTTAACCGCGGATTAAGCGGCGCATATCCAACGGATTATGATGATGCGAGTCAGCCTTACACGCCCGCGTGGCAAGAACAAGAAACCGGTGTTGACCGCGAACTTGTGACAAGAGTTGCTAGAGAGTGGGCTGACAACGCAGAAAAAACAGAAGGCAAAAGTATATTTATAACCGGCTCTGGAACTTTGCATTGGTACCACGGTGGTCCGTTGATCCATCGTGCGATGGCAGTCATGGGCATTCTGACAGGTTGCATGGGAAGAAATGGTGGGGGATTCCATTCATACGTTGGTACTGAAAAAATCAGACCCTACGCAGCAATTGGAACCTTAGGCGGTGCATCAGATTGGACCCATACGCCGAGGCACATGAACAGTACGTCTTATTTTTACTTCCATACAGATCAATGGAGGTATGACGGAATGATATTAGATCCGATCTGGGCTCCTTGGGCAGAAAAGTTTCCTAAAAAAGGTGGTAACCATGCAGCTGATCAAGACCTTATGGCAGTTCGAAATGGTTGGTTGCCTTTCTACCCACAAGTGGACAAGAAAAATCCAATTGAATATTTGAAGGAAGCTCGCGCAAATGGTGCAAACACTGAAGAGGAAGTTGGCGCGTGGGTTGCAAAACAATTTTCAGAACGAAAAGATAAGTTCGCTCTTGAAGATGTAGATGCTGAAGAAAATCATCCGAAAGTCTTGTGGATTTGGCGTGGAAACCTCATCGGAACAAGTATGCGTGGGCACGAATATGGCTTGAAACATCTTCTAGGAACGCACAACAATGTCATGGGCGAAGACCGAGCAGAGGGACTCGTCGAAGGGATCAATTGGCATAAGGATGCTCCAATTGGAAAACTCGATTTGATCGTGAATGTCAATTTGCGTATGGATTCATCTGCAAATTATGCAGACATCGTTCTTCCAGCAGCACATTGGTATGAAAAGTATGACCTGACGTGTTCTGATTTGCATTCATTCTTCCATCCGTTTACACCAGCGCATGATCCGCCTTGGGAAGCGAAGCATGATTGGGAAGCGTTTAAAGAATGTGCAAAGAAAGTAAGTGAACTTGCTAAAAAACATTTACCTGATGAGTTTGAAGATCTCGTAATGACACCATTAATTACGGATTGTAAAGATGAAATGGCACAACCGATGGGGGAAATACATGATTGGTACAACGGTGAAGTCGAGGCAGTTGCGGGTAAGACATTCCCAAAAGTCAAAATCGTAAAACGAGATTTTACAAAAGTTTACGATAAGTATGTAACGTTCGGCCCAAAGGTCCGAGAGCCAAATGGGTATGGCTGTAAAGGCATACTTTGTGATTTAGCGGAAGAACAAGACAAACTCAAAACGAGTTATCTTGTAGGCGAAAAAGATGGAATGCCATCTCTTGAACACGCAGAACAAGTGTGTGAAACTATTCTGAGAATTTCGCCTGAATCAGATGGCGAATTGTCGCATAAGATTTTTCAAGGATTAGAAAAACGAGTCGGTGTACAACTCGCAGATTTGGTAGAGGGTGATCGGGAAATTCATCATCATTATCCAGAGTTACAATCGCAGCCTCGGCGAAGTTTAACTTCGCCGCATTGGTCAGCAATAGAAAGCCCCGGAAGAACATATTCCCCATGGTCTATGAATATAGAGAGGCTCAAGCCTTGGCACACCTTGACAGGCCGGCAAGAAATTTATTTTGACCATCGGGGTTTCAGAGAACTTGGCGAAGC
Source organism: Phycisphaerae bacterium (assembly GCA_018665385.1). GTDB lineage: Bacteria > Planctomycetota > Phycisphaerae > Phycisphaerales > SM1A02. The sequence goes on from JABJDN010000020.1 coordinate 4,551, forward strand.
AATGCCGACATACAAACCACCAGTTGACATGGTGAAAGTCGGCGACTGTAAACCAGAAGATGACAATGGGTTGACTAAAGTTTTTCGGTTCCTTACTCCACACGGAAAGTGGTCTATCCACTCCATGTTCTGGGACACATGGCAAATGCTTAATCTCTTTAGAGGCGGCCAAGTCGTGTGGATTAACGACCAAGATGCAGCTGAAATTAAAGTCAAAGATAACGAATGGGTAGAGGTCTACAATGAGAATGGGATTTGTACTGTGCGTGCTGTTGTGAGTGGGACGATTCCTCGAGATTCGGTAATTATGTACCACTCCTCAGAACGACATGTTGCTGTCCCATTCTCGCCTCTAGCACGAAAACATGGAAAAAGTGACTTGCGCGGTGGAAACAACAACGCGCCAACAAGAATCATGATGAATCCATCATGCATGATTGGCGGATATGCAAACTGGACGTACTTCCTGAATTACATGGGGCCAAGTCCTTCAGAGCGTGATTGTGCAGTGCTTATCCGAAAAATGCCGCTTGCATCAGGAGCGAAAAAAGTGATCTATCAAGATAAAGACGTAAACCTTCTTCCAAGTGTTTAGGAATTCATAATGGAATACATCAAGCGAAGACAACAAAAGTCAACAAGGAGTACTGCTTAATGCAAGTCAAGATACAAATGGGAATGGTTTTTAACCTTGACAAATGTTTAGGATGTAACACTTGTACAGTAGCATGTAAGAACATTTGGACAAACCGCGAAGGTGCGGAGTACATGTTCTGGAACAATGTTGAAACGAAGCCAGGTATTGGTTTTCCTAAACAGTGGGAAAATCAAGATAAATATAGGGGTGGGTGGAAACAGACGAGTAAATCTACACCGCAGTTACGGATTGGTTCTAGATTTTGGACCATGATGAATTTGTTTTATAACCCAGTCATGCCCCAGATGGAAGAATACTACGGGCAAGGACCGGTCACTTACACGTACGAAGATCTTCACTCGACAAAACCAACAAAGTATTCTCAACCAGTTGCACGCCCAAAATCAATGATTACTGGCAAAGAGGACATCGAAATAAATTACGGCGTGAACTGGGAAGACAACGGCGCAGGCGCTACAGTTGACGGTCTTGGTGCAATGGACAGCAACTTTGCAGAGATGTCAGATTCTGAACGAGATGCATTGTTGAAATTTCAAGATTCGTTTATCATGTATCTTCCGCGAATTTGTAATCACTGCATGAACCCTTGTTGTGTTGCAGCTTGCCCAAGTGGCGCGGGGTATAAACGAGAAGAAGACGGTGTTGTGCTCATCGACCAAAACAGATGTCGAGCATGGCGGTATTGTGTTTCTTCTTGTCCTTACAAAAAACCGTATTACAACTGGAAAACAGGCAAGATGGAAAAATGCATCTTGTGTTATCCACGACTTGAAGCAGGGCAGCCACCCGCATGTTTTCATAGTTGCCCCGGTCGAATTAGATATATCGGTCCTCTTCTCTATGATATAGATCGCGTCGCTGAAATTGCGAATGTGCCAGAGCATGAACTCGTGGCAGCCCAGCGCGAACTCATTTTGGATCCCAACGATCCAGAAGTTATTGAAGCGGCTAAGCGTGCAGGTGTCAGTGATTCGTGGTTACAAGCATGCCAAAAATCGCCAATTTACAAAATGGTAGTCGATTGGGAAATTGCACTTCCGTTGCATCCTGAGTTTAGAACCCTTCCAGCATTATTCTATATTCCACCAGAATCTCCAGTAAAAACGAAGAATGATGGCTCGGATTCACTTTCGATGGTCGGCGGCAAAACAGTCTTGCCTGATTTGAGTGAGTTTAGGTTGCCGATTAAATTCTTATCGTCCTTATTTTCTGCCGGTGACCCGAAGCCAGTTGAAAAAGCATTGCTAAGACAGTTGGCAATACGCGGCTATCGAAGGAGTATTCGCGTTGAGGGTAAGGCGGATCTTGATGTGTTGAAGGCAGTTGGGTTAACGGAAAAAGATGCAATTCACATGCATCGGTTACTAGCACTCGCACATTACCACGAGCGTTTTGTGGTTCCAACTACACGCAGGGAACGCACGGATAATGCACCGTTTGTCGAGCGTGGCTATGCAGGATTTAGTGAGATGACTCCAGGCAATCTTCCTCAAAGAAGTGTTACTTTTCACGGTAATCGAGAAGAGGTAGGGAGTTAATAATGAATAAGCAATCTATTGCAGCAGGTTACCGATTGCTCGCTGAACTTTTTGTGAATCCATCACAAAGGGATGAAAGCAATATTTCTAACTGGATTATGAATGTCAAGGTGGACTTGCCGGATGTTGCAAATATTGTGGAACATTTTTTGAGGCTTGATGCATCTTTGAGTAGTAACGAGTATGTTTCTACATTAGAGCTTTCTCCGCCATGTCCATTATATTTAGGCACACATTTGTTTGAGGAACCATCAACGTGTAGCGGGATCAGCTCTTCTCCAAGGAACGCATACATGCTTGAACTCGGTGGTGTGTATGAACATTTCGGTTTTGATTTGGGCTCCATTGAATTGCCAGATTTTTTGCCAGTGATGCTTGAATTCGCAGCATTAAGTCTTGAACAGGAAGAAAAAGACACGATTGGTTTGAGAAAACGATTCGTAGAAAAGTATTTACGTCTTGGTATTCGCCCACTTTCAACTCGGCTCGAAAAATTTAAGAGTGACTATTTGTTACTGATGAGCGCAATTGAAATACTTGTAGAGAAAGATCTTCAACGAACAGCTGATCAACCTATGTGGGAGCCAAATGATGAAACAGCACAAAGTGTCCCACTTCCCGTACTTTCGAACAGCAATGTTGATGATGTTATAAAAAAATGTTATGAGATAGAATTATGAAACGAAAAAAATCTGAAAGTGCAATTATATTTATCTCTATGTTCGTGTTAGCGATATTGATTTGGTTTGTTTCTAGGAATCTAGCGGGGAGGCTCTCGCACGATGTAGTGGCTACTAATGGTGTCACATCCGAGTTGTATGCAATGCCACCCGCACCAAATTTTTCAGTTATGAGCGATCTTGGTGGCGTAACTGCAGCATTGCCTGACATTACAGAACTTGTTGGGCTTTCACTTTCGCAAGTTGATTGGCACCGAGAAAATTCACTACCCTCAGAAACGAGTTCATCAATAAACACATTTTTGTGGGGTGTATACCCATATCTTTGCATTTTGTTGTTCTTTCTTGTTCCAATCATTCGAAT
>JABJDN010000193.1 GCA_018665385.1 Phycisphaerae bacterium
AAAACGTGCAGTACTGGAATCAGCCGAGCGTGCTGGCGCACGGCGAGTGTACCTTGTTGAAGAACCTATGGCTGCTGGAATTGGAGCAGGGTTACCTATTCCCGAACCGACTGCATCTATGATTGTTGATATCGGTGGCGGTACTACTGAAGTCGCGATTATGTCTCTGGGCGATATTGCAACTTGCGAATCTATTCGCGTTGCAGGCGACGACCTTGACGAATCAATCATCAACTACATGAAGAAAAATTACGGGTTAACTATTGGCGAGCAAACTGCAGAACGAATTAAAATTGAAGCTGGTTCAGCTGCTCCTTTAGCAAAAGAGACAACGGTAGATGTCCGTGGACGAGATGCATCAAACGGTATGCCAACAAAAGTTACTGTAGGAAGCGAAGAAATTCGCGAAGCATTGCAAGAACCAATCAGCCAAATTATTGATGTTGTTAAGAGGACACTTGAGCGTGCTGAACCCGAACTATCAGCAGATTTGGTTGAGAATGGTATTTGCATCGCTGGTGGTGGCGCTTTGCTTCGAGGCATTGCAGAATTGATGGCCAAAGAAACAGGCTTAGATGTTTCAGTTGCTGAAGAACCGCTTACTTGTGTTGCTAAAGGAACGCAGATTTATCTTGATAATCTCGAACTTTGGAAAGCCACTCTAGAATCAGATATGGACGATTAATCAATTTGTCCTTTTGATGGTGAACTTTGAGTAATTTCAAAATATCTCGTAGCCGAGTCAATGTACTACCCATCGCAATTGGCATTACACTCCTTTTGGCTGTCTTTCCGGCTTCTTGGTTGCGTTGGACTTCAGATATTGCAGACCTTGTCCGTGTACCTGTTACACCAGTTTCTCATGTTGGCACCCTAGTGACAAGTTGGGTTCGATCGCCTGCGGAGGTACCAGGCATGATTGAAGATGAAGTGGAGAGAAATGCTCTTGCTGAAATGGAGCGGGACCATTTCAGGCAACTGCATGCAGCACAAATGTTGCGAGCCACTGAGTTAGCAGATCAATTACGCATTTTGCAAAATTTGCCCGAGTCTGCCCTGAGAAATCCACAGCCGCCACTTATTATTCCAATAGATATTACGGGAAAGCAACTTCAAAAAGTGAGCGGCACGATTGAGTTGAAATTAATTTCAGGTGCATCCGAAAGGATACAGGTTGGTGATATTGCTGTTGTAGGGAAAGACATTGTTGGTAGGGTGGCTCGGATTGGGTCAACTCGTATTGAATTGCACCCCATTACGCATAAGGAAACAGGATTAACTCGTGCAGCTATTCTTCCTGCGCGCCCGCAACAAGGCAGGGCACCTTTGCTAGCAGAAATTATTTTGCAAAGCGATGGCTCTGCTTCTATGTATGCGGATGTATCTGCAACGAGTGGTGTACAAAAATTTGATTTAGTAGTTCTCGACGACCCCTCTTGGCCTAGTGTTGCAGCTGGCTTTACTGTGGGAATCGTAGAGAGTGTGTTGCAACTCGATGAAGCGCCTTTGCGGCAGCGAGTAGTTATTACCCCTCGTCGAACAGCGCGAGACGTTGCCAGAGTTGTAGTTCTCGGTACAGGGGAGAGTGCCAAATGAGAGCAATAGTTGTTGTCGTAGCTGCAATTTTGGCTTTAGCGTTCGATTCAAGTTTCGGAAGCATTTTTACGTTGCGCTCTATTGGTTCCATTACACCCGAAGCAATGCCGTGCTTGATTGTTTTTATTGCCTTGTTTGCGCCTGAGAAAATGGCGTTACTTATTGCACTTTTGCTCGGTGCAATCGTTGACCTATCTCCAGGAAATGGAGAACTTGTTGGGGGCGCGCATGTGATTGGTCCTCATGCCCTAGGCTTAGTTGTAACTACATTACTGGTCTTAAAAGTACGTAATGTGGTATTCCGCAGGCGAGTGTTCACGATTGCCTTACTTGCGGTTGCAGCTGTCATCGCAACTGGGGCAACTGAAGCTCTCGTGCTCATCATTCGTGGTGCAATGCCATGGAATCCACCCGTTTCTGGTGGTGGAATCGCCGATTTTGGAAAACTTTTAGGTACATCGATCTACACAGGCATTCTTGCCGTACCACTTGGGGGGTGTTTTTTGGCCACAATAGGTGTATGGAGATTCCATTCACCAACAGGCCGAAGAGCAACATGGAGATAATGGACATATGACACAGTGGAACATTCAAGACAATGCAAACGATAGTATGGCTCCTCTATGTGATTTGAGAGCGACATTTGAGCAACGAACTGGTGGGCTAACGACTCTAGAGAGGCTCACCAAGCGGCGGGGTTCAAGCCCTGCAGGTTTTCTTTGTAGCGATGCAACTCGAGCAGAAATGATTGCAGAGCGGACTGGTTTGCGACATATTGCTGACGGTACCGTTACATCCCATGATCATCCCGAGATCAATTCGCCCTGGGATGTGCTTAGCCATTTGCCACAGTTATTAGTTGAAGATTTAAAAGAAGCAGAACAGTATACCCATGCGCACGGCGCGACTACATTTGGTGAGCACCGAATAGATGTTCACCCAACGGTAACAATATGCCCGAACGTGACAATGGACGCAAGCGTGGGAGCTATTCGAATTGAAGAGGGCGCAACAGTCCGGCCAGGCGCAGTGTTATGTGGACCGTGTTGGATTGGAAAGCATGTGACCATTGTTGACAACGCATGTATAAAAGCAAACACTTCCATTGGACCGTGGTGCAAAATTGGTGGTGAAGTTGGTGGAACTATTTTCCAAGCATATACAAACAAATCGCACGACGGCCATTTAGGCGATAGTGTTATTGGCGAGTGGGTTAATTTTGGAGCAGGTACAATTAATTCTAATTTGCTCAATACCTATGCAGATGTCATCGTAAAAGGTTTAGATGGTAAAAGGCATCGAACGAATAATCAATTCGTGGGTTGTTTTGTTGGTGACCATGTAAAGTTTGCGATAGGCACTCGCATTATGACTGGTTCAGTTGTTGGAACGGGTTCAATGCTTGCAAGTTCAATGCCTGTGCCTACACCTACACCTAGGTTTTCTTGGATAACCGATGTAGGTACACGAAAGTACGCTGTTGATAAATGTATTGCAGTTGCTAAAACTGTAATGGCAAGGCGGTCATTAGAACTTGGTAGCGCTACAGAATCAGTCTTCCGAAAATTGGCAAACGAATAATGTCTTCGTTCTACATTATTGATGGACATGCTCAATTTTTTCGAGCATATTATGCAATTCGCAATGCGATGAGTAGCCCTGCAACGGGTGAGCCAACGAACATGGTCTATGGTTTTACAGCGATGCTCTTGAAGTTAATTAGGGAAGAAAACCCTGATTATTTAGCGGTCGTTATTGATGTCGCTGGTGATGAAGAAACATTTCGAAGCAAAATTGACCCCGAATATAAGGCTAATAGAGAACCCGCGCCGGATGATTTTGGAAGCCAAGTCGAACGCTGTATTGAAATTCTTGAAGCGCTTGATATTCCAGTTCTTGGAGAGCCAATTGTTGAAGCTGATGATGTGATTGCTACATTAGTAAAGCGGACAAGAAAAGATCAGCCCGACGTGAACATTCGAATAATTTCTCGCGATAAAGATTTAACGCAGCTTATTGACGACAGAGTAGAACTCTTCGATGCGCATAAAGGAGCAACGGTCTCACCTGACGATGTGTTCAAAACGCCAGATATGGGAGTGACGCCAAGCATGGTTGGTGACATCCTTGCACTCATGGGCGACACCAGCGACAACATACCAGGAGTTGTTGGAATTGGCCCTAAGACAGCAGCAAAACTGATTATGGAATTCGGTTCAATCGATGGCATCTATGAGAATATAGAATCTATCAAGGGAAAGCGTAAAGAAAATTTAGTAGCGGGTAAAGATCAACTTGGTGTTAGCAGGGAACTTGTTACGCTCATTGAGGATGTTACTTTTGCTTTCGATTTTGAAAAGGCAAAATCTACACCATCATCCTGGGATGTAACAGAAGCAATTCGTTTATGTAAAGAACTTGGTTTTAACACTTTTCCGTCTGAGTTAAAAAGAATGGCGAGCGGTGCTTCTATACTGGAAGTAAAACCCGATGCAGTTGACATTAAGAAAGTGCCAAAAAGTAAGCCTGTGCTTGGAGGCTTGTTCGACATGGGACCAGATCGCGATCACCCAGCGTACAAAGCAGGGTACGAACTGATTACGACAAAGAAAAAACTTGACGCGTTCGCAAAGAAATGCAGAAACGTAAAACTGCTTGCGATTGATACTGAAACTACTGGCTTAAATCCTATGACTGCACAACTGTGTGGTGTTTCGATTGCTTTAGAAGAAGGGAGCGGTGTATACATTCCAACAAAGTGCAAAGAAGACTGCTTGACTTCTAGTGAAGTTATTGAATCACTCAGAAGTGTGTTAGAAGACGAATCGATTGCAAAAGTTGGGCATAATATAAAGTACGACCTTGTTGTGCTTGAAAGAGCAGGCGTCAAAATGCTTGGCCCAATTCATGATACCTTGATAGCTGCGTGGATTATTGACGCCTCACGCTCAGGATATTCAATGGATGCGGTTGCGCTTGGCACTCTTGACTACGAATGTATATCAATCAAAGAACTCATTGGTTCGGGCAAGGATCAACTGACGTTTGATCAAGTGCCATTGATCGATGCGTGCCCATATGCAGTTGAAGATGTAGATATTACACTGCAACTTTGGAATTCATTTGAACCTCGCTTGAATGCTGAGGGCGAATTGCGAAAACTGTACGATGAAATCGAAATGCCATTAGTTCGAGTGCTTGTTGAAATGCGCATTTCAGGTATCAAAGTCGACCCTGCAGAATTACAGAAGCAACGAAGCAATATTTCAAGTCGAATTGATGAGTTAGTTATCGAAATTGAAAAGGCATCGCCCTATTCATTTAATCCAGATTCACCAAAGCAGCTCTCTGAAGTGTTGTTTAATGATTCACCGGGTCTAGGGATTACACCTGTTAAAAAGGGAAAGTCTTTCCACTCTACAAACGTCGACGTTCTTGAAAAGTTAGCATGTGATCCGGATGTTGATTCATTACTGCCACAGTTAATACTTGAATACCGCAAGTTGACGAAGCTCGTGAATACGTACTTGGTGTCTTTGGAACAAGTCATCCACGCAGAAACCGGTCGAATACATGCATCGTTTAATCAAACGGGCACCTCAACTGGTCGTTTAAGTAGCAGCGACCCGAATTTGCAGAACATTCCGATTCGCTCAGATATTGGTAGGGAAATTCGAAAAGCATTTATCCCAGAAGCGGGATACGTGTTCGTTGCAGCTGATTACTCTCAAGTAGAGTTACGCATGCTTGCGCACCTAAGTAGAGACGAAGCGTTAATTCAAGCGTTTCGAGATGGGCAAGATATTCATAAGGCAGTTGCATCTGAAGTGTTTGGTACTGCAATAGAAGAGGTATCCGACGAGCAACGTTCAGCTGCCAAGGCTGTAAATTTTGGGATAGTCTATGGAATCACGCAGTGGGGATTAGCAAGGCAACTGCAATGCTCAACCGAACGAGCGCAGCAGATTATTGACGATTATAAAGTACGATTCACTGGTATCGATACCTTTTTGGCCACGTGCGTAGAGCAAGCAAAGGCACTTGGTTATGTTGAAACAATTAAACATCGTCGAAGGCAAATTAGAAGTATTCATTCATCTAATGGACAGCAAAGGTCACTTGCAGAGCGTGTTGCGATAAATAGCGTTGTGCAGGGGAGCGCTGCGGATTTGATCAAAATGGCTATGAATAATGTGCAGCGCGCACTTGCCGAGTCGTTTCCGACTGCGCGGTTACTTCTTCAGATACACGATGAGCTGGTTATCGAGGCACGTATTGAGGACGAGGATGCCGTGCGTGCGCTACTAGTTTCAGTTATGGAATCGGCGATGGACCTGCATGTGCCAATTGTTGCGGATGCGTCGACGGGCTCAAATTGGTACGAATGTAAATAGTGCGTACCAAAATCTCTAGGAATAAAAAAACACGCCATTCAAGAAGGCGTGTTTTTTAACGAGGCGGACGGGACTCGAACCCGCAACAACCGGCTCGACAGGCCGGTACTCTAACCAATTGAGCTACCGCCCCAATTGGAAGGGAGATTTTAGCATGGTTCAGGAACTGGTCAAGGGGGTCGCTTACAAGAAGTTGCAACCTTAGGTGTGCGGAATTCCTGTGCAAGAAATACCGACAACAACACTCCCCATTATGAATAGTGCCTATGGAAATTCTGAATGTGGTGCAGGGCTAAAAATATGAAATAATTACACGCAATTTCAAATGGCTTGAATCCTCCTCAAAAGGGGGATGTTATCGTGCATAACGGCGAGAAAAATCACTTTTTATGGCATTTAAAAGTGGATTACGCTCCAGAAATCAGTATCCTTGAGTGATTACAGGGGATTTATTTTTGGTTGCGCATATTTAACGCAACCGTTCATTGTGGCATACGAATGCCTATGTAGTCCCGATGGTGGGGCTTGAGGAACAACTAGTAGGAGAAATTAATGACTAACTCACGACTTACCACTCTTTGTACAGCAACTGCTTGCCTAACGTTGTCGCTCGCAGCGAATGCTTCAGCAGCAGAAACGATGAGCGTCGAACGTCCACTTGACCGAGCGATAAACACTGAGCTCAATTTGCGTCAAAGTTGGAATACAAAACTACAGATTGACTCAAATCCTGAGCAATCAATTCGCGTATCAATTCCAATTGACAATGCAACGTATACCCTTGAACTAGAGCCGCATTCTATTCGAGCGGATGAGTACCAAGTGTTCATGGCAGATGATACAGGTGAACTGTATGAAGTTCCTGCTGGTCCAGTCCGTACGCTTCGAGGAAAAATTGCAGAACTAGAAGGAAGCCTTGTATCTGGCTCATTAATGATCGACGGTTTGTATGCTCGTATTAGTCTTGCAAACGGTGAAGAAATCTGGATAGAACCAGTTGGCCAAAAGTTACAAGGCACAGCGTCAAATGTATATGCGTTCTACAAAACGGAAGACATTATTGCCTCGGGAGGCACTTGTGCAGCTGACGACCATATGGACGTTGCCCGAGTTTTACAAATGCAAGCGGACTACCAAGTCTCAACAAACGACCGTGGGACCATAATCTGCACCGCTCAGCTAGGTTGTGACACGGATTACGAGTATTACCAAGATTGGGGTAGCCAAACGGAATCACGAGTTAACTCTGTAATTAATAGTGTCAATAACCAATACGAGACGCAACTAAACATAACACACGAAATCACTGCAGTAATTATTCGTTCAAGTTCAGCTGATCCATATAATTCAACCAGCGCAGATACGATGCTTGACGAATTTGCAACGGAATGGCAAAACAACCAAGGATCAGTCACACGCGATTTAGCGCATCTATTTACAGGTAAAAGCATGCAGGGCAGTACTATTGGTCTGGCTTGGCTTGGATCTGTTTGTTCTTACTGGTACCAATATGGTCTAGTGGAATCAGATTGTTGTGGTAGTTTCGGTTGTACAACAGACCTTTCCGCCCACGAAATTGGACACGGCTGGGGTGCAGGGCATGTTGAAAGTCCTTCTTATAATACGATGTATCCATCTATTCAATGTGCAAACACATTTGTGACAAGTTCAATTAACACAATTACAAATTTCTCGAATTCATTGAATTGCTTAACTTGTGAAAACCAAGCACCTGCCGGCGCTTGCTGTATCTCTGGCAGCCAATGCATTCAAACCTACGAGACCAATTGCGATTCAGGTGGGGGAACATGGCAGGGCGGTGGTACCACGTGTGCTACAGAAGATTGCTCTGATCCAGAAGGTGCATGTTGTGTTGGTGGTGTCTGCTATGTGTACACCGGTGCTGACTGTTCATCAAATGGCGGTTCGTACGCTGGCGATGGTTCAGACTGCGCTTCAACAGGCTGTACTGAAGGTGCATGCTGTATCGATAGTGATTGCTCTATTACTTTGCAACTAGATTGTGCGGGTAGTTGGTATGGCGACAACACAACTTGTGGAGATGTTTCATGCGGTGCTGGTGCTGATCAATTGAATTACGAATTGCGGACTTGGTCACGAAGTGACGGGCAAGCAATGGAAACATACGACCTTTACTTCCCAAGTACAGATCCAAACACAAGAATGGTATCTGTATTCGGTGAAAATGCTGACGTTCTTCAAGTTCGTGGATTAAGTAATGCCGATTTTGATGGTTCGGCTACAGGTATAGCGCTGCATCAATCCGCGTTCGGTAGCGACTTAGCGCATGACCGTGCACTTGACCCAGTCCTTGGCGATGACCTTGTGTTTGATTCCTATGTGACAATCGGTTCAGATAATTCTGTGGACGGCGTTCCAATTACACTTGGCTTCGACTCTGCAGGCTTTAACGGTACTACAGGTGCTTACATGACGAACGGCGTATGGTTTGTAACACCAGATGATGCAATTGCAAGTATCGGTGCTGGAACTGCTGCAGGTCATAGAGCGCTGAGTGCTTCTGTAGAAGCAGGACAAGGTCTTGATGTACAGTTAAGCGTTCAATGGTTCGATGGTGCTGGTGTCGTGCACGAGAACCGTAATATCGTGTGGGATAACCTTGGTCTTGGTGGTGGTGTTGGAAACGACTGCCCCACTGACATTGATGATTCTGGAAATACTGATGTAAGCGACTTGTTAGCCATGATTGGCGATTGGGGCGCATGCAGTGGCTGTGCTACAGACCTAGATGGCAATGGAGTTGTAAATGTATCGGATCTCCTTCAAGTCATCGGTGCTTGGGGTCCTTGTAGCGAACCGGAAACATTTAATGTTACAGTAGATGGTTCCGTATTCACACCGAGTATTTTAGATGTACGCCGTGGTGACACGATTATCTGGACAAGAATTGGCGGTAATCATACCGTTACTTCTGGTGCTAATTGCACTGCTGATGGACTTTTTGACGCACCTCTTGATGTTCAAAGTCCTACATTTACATGGGTTGTTCCAAGTGATGCGGCTTCAAATATTCCATATTTCTGTATACCTCATTGTAATTTTGGACAGGAAGGCGAAATCATTGTAGCGGATTGATTTTTAGAAATTAACTTTCAAGACCTCTTGGCCCATTTTGGACCAAGGGGTCTTTTTTTTTGCTACCGTACAGGACACAATGCCTACTATTAGCGTAATTTTGATTACAAAGAATGAGGAAGCGGACTTGCCTGCATGTCTGGAAAGCATTTCCTTTGCTGACGAGATAATTATCGTGGACAATGGCAGCACTGACCGCACTGCTGATATTGCCGCACGGTACGACGCCGCCTTTTATGTTGAAGAGTGGCACGGGTTTGGTCCGCAGAAAAATATCTCGTTGAGCAAAGCTACCTGTGATTGGGTGTTTTCTATAGATGCCGATGAAGTAGTTCCAGAGAATCTTGCACTTGAAATACAAAAAATCCTTCATCAACCAGAGCAGGCGGGATATGAAATCCCACGCGTAACAACATTTTGTGGGAAGAAAGTGCGATTCGGGGATTGGGGTCGAGATAAAGTATTGCGTTTATTCAAACGTGGAGAAGGCGAGTTTACAAACGACCAACTCCATGAGCGAGTTGTTGTGAATGGGGCAATCGGTAGTTTAAAAAATGCGATGATTCACAACAGCGTTGCATCAATAGAAGATGCAAAAGAGAAAATGATTATGTATGCGCAAATTAGTGCTAAAGGTCGCAAGGGCTCAACAGTTAAAGCGTTCACTCGTGGTTTCTGGACTTTCTTCCGAAGTTATATTTTGTTGTTTGGCTGGCTTGATGGCGTGACTGGATTCCGCGTTGCGCAACTTTGTGCGCAAGGCACATATCTTCGATATAGCTTGGCAAAGAAACAATAATCTCAATTCCTGCATTGGCGCATATTGCGACAATACGAATCTACACCCTTACTATTTTGACCAGCCTGCAACATCAAAGAGTTGCCCGTGCTCGTCGATTGCTTGGAACTCTAGATGGTTTCCGTGAATGGCTATGTACACAAGGTGATGGTAGTTCGCTTTCTTATGCCCAAACCACGTGTTCGTAGGGTCGAAATCTTCTAAGTGACCACCGCCTCCAGCAGTTGTTACATAGACAACTCCACCATCTTCAACAGGCACAACATGGTCATCTAGAATCGGAAAGGTTCTTTCGTAGTCGTGTACATGCCCTGAGAAGCATATATCTACGTTGTATAGTTCTAACAGTTCGATGATGTGCTGTACGTTTGTATCACCACGAGTAGAGGTGGTGGCGTGCGTATCTCCGTAGTCATTAGAATCTGATGTGTATGGTGGCTGGTGCAGTACGGCAAATTTCCACAGTGAACTTGATTTTTTGAGTGCACTTTCAAGCCAGACAAGTTGCTCAGAGCCTTCTTCAAGATTCCTATTGCCATCGATCATGAAGAATTCAGCGTTCCCGAATGTAAATGAGTAATACATTTCAGGATCAGGCAATACCATGTAATCGTAATAATGCTGCGCATCTTGTTCATGATTGCCAAGCACAGGCATGAGAGGAACTCTGCCAATAAGGGGCTGCATTGCAGGGAAGAAATGCTTAGTCCAATCGCTTTTTACAGTGCCAGTGCTTACAAGATCGCCAGCGTGTACCACAAGATTTGGCCTATGCATATATGCGAGATCAGACACTCGTTTCACGACATCTGCTTGAGATTGCGTATCACCAATTGCAATAAAGGTGAAGGAATCGTTTTCTTCTGGTGCCGTTCTGAAAGAAAGTGTTTCGCTCTGTAATGCAATGCCGTTTGTATCTGTGGCAGTTATTGCATAAAAATATTTCGCGTTGGGCTGCAGGTCATGAAGCTGAAAGTGGTGCAAATTTGCAGTGTCGGTTTGCAGTACGTGTTGCGTGTCTTTGCCCTCTTCACTTGTAACGGTAACGTTCGCAGTAGTAGGCACGGTTGTTTCAAATGAGACAACCATGGAAGTGGTTGTGGGCCAGTTTAAGTAGGGTGCGACTTTCCAATCAAGCGTTGTATCTGTCCACGACGGTAAGGTAGTAAGTGTTCTCTTTTTCTCAAACGCTGCTTGAACTTCCGATGCAGTAGAAGCATTGTGCGACATACCCACTTCAATAAGCCTGCCATCTAGGAGTTGTTCTTCGTTATCATCTTTGTATGCGCCAATCACAAATGTGGACTGTTCGCTGTATGCGATATTGCCTGATTGCGCATTAGTGCTATTACATAAGACGCCATCAACGTAGAGTGCAAGCGTGTTTCCATCGTACGAAGCGACAGCATGGTGCCATTTGCCATGTTGGTACACAGCCTTGCCCGAGTCAAGATACGTCATATGCCCGTCTCCGTCGTCCGCACCTTCTGTCGAGAGACCAAACGTAAACTGCGATTGGTTATACCCAAGAACCCAACCGTATTCAGTTTCAGCATTATCTTGAACGCAACCGATTATTCCACCCCAGCGAAGTGGCTCTTCGATTGCAACCCACGCACTGATTGTAAAAGCTTCTGTTGGACGTAATGAATCGGTTTCTATCACAATAGCAGAATGGTCATCGCCACAAATAAGACCGCCTCCGTATTTGTCTTCTGCAAACAGTCTGTCTGGATGTGTGTCTTGGTTATATTCCCAGGTGTGGAGAGGCTGCAGAGCAGTGGCACCAAGTAGTAGAGAAATAAGTATCATTCTTCGATAGAAACTATTTCAAATTCAGTTCGACCCGCTGGAAGATTTACTCCAACAACATCGCCAGCACGGGCTTTGAAAATTGCCATGCCGAGTTCCGAATTTGTCGTTACTTCTAAGTAATCCATATCAAATCGCCCAGAAGATTCGCCTACGAGCATGTACAAAT
>JABJDN010000195.1 GCA_018665385.1 Phycisphaerae bacterium
AATGGTTCTTGATGGTTGCCTTGATGGAACTATCATTGGCCCTGAAGTTGGCATGATGTTCGGGCTTCATGGCTGGCCTCAACACGCCCTGGACCATGTTGCCACTCGTGAAGGTCCTATGCTCGCAGCAAACGTCGATATATCAGTCACTATCCGAGGCGTGGGCGGACATGCAGCATTTCCCTACATGTGCAAAGACCCTATTCTTTGCGCTTCGCAGATAGTTTCCTCGTTACAGCAAATGGTGTCTCGAAATACTAACCCGCTTGATTCTCTTGTAGTTTCCATAACGCAGATGCATGGCGGCACCGCGAAAAATATTATTCCAGATGAAGTCTCATTCTCAGGGACAATGCGGTACTTGCAACAAGAAACAGGCGATCTAGCGAAAAAACAATTTATTAAAATCGTCAATGGCGTTGCGGATGCACACGGCTGCAAGGCGACAATCACGTTACGCGACGGGTATCCAGTAACAAGAAATCATGCAGATGCCGTTGACTCTTTCTTTGAAATCGCAAAATCAACTATAGATGCAGATCGTGTTTCAGAGTTTGAACACCCTGTCATGGGCGGAGAAGATTTTTCGTATTACTGCCAAAAAGTACCTTCGTGTTTCTTCGCGTTAGGGTTACTCCCAGACGGTCAAGAAAGCATGGCGTCTCTGCACCAACCAACATTCGATTTTAACGATGACGCAATTGCTACGGGCATCAAGTTGTTTTGCGCATTAGCGCTGCGAACCGAACTAGGCTGATGATTGCGAAACATGAAAATCAATCATTACATCGTAATGAATGAATTCTATTTGCATAAACAGTTGGACAAGTTTCGGATCGAATTGTGTCCCTGCGCACGCAGTTAACTCATCGAGTACCTTTGCCCGATTAAGACCATCACGATATGCTCTCGAAGAGCACATTGCATCAAATGCATCTGCTACGCCAAGGATACGACCAAACAAGGGTGTGTCTTCTGCAGAAGTGCCATCTGGATATCCCTTTCCATCCCACCGTTCATGGTGAGAGCGAACACCAGGCAAAACCGCGTGCAACTGTGGCACGTCTTGCAAAATTTGTTCACCAACAACGGGGTGAGATTTAATTTGTGCAAATTCTTCCTCCGTTAACCTGCCAGGTTTTTGAAGTATAGATTCTGGAATACCTATTTTTCCAATATCGTGAACAAGACCACAGATATGTATTTGTTCTACTATTTCTTTGTCCAACTCTAAAAGGGTTGCTAGCTCTCTTGAAAGCCAAGCCACGCGTTCTGAATGACCACACGTGTACGTATCTTTTGCATCAAGCGCAGAAACCAATGCTGCAACTGTTCCAAGAAGTGAACCGTGGCGTTCTTCCGTATACCGCCGTTCTAAATCAATACGCTTTAAGTTTGCCATTGCAAGGGAAGCAATTTCTGCAAGCCCAGTACAAAATTCGATGTCATCGTCAGCGGCTTCTCTACTCACCTGACCGCCACGATTGTCTAAGTAAATACAACCCGCAACTGAACTCCCTATAAGGATGGGTATGCAAAGTGCCTCTTCAATTGAGTATTGCATGATGCTTTGAGCACCTTCTTCAACCATATCAGCCTTTTGGAATCGAACTGGTTCGCCTTCCATAGCAGCATCTAGCAGTGACCGGCTAATGTTAGACGCGTTGTCTAGACTGATGCGACCTTTTGCAGCGAGCATTTCTATTCTGCTACCTCCTACGGGTCGAATGACCGCAACATTACTAAATGCTGTGCCTGCACTTGCCGCAGAGGCAAGCGCCTCCGCCATTTCTAGTTCACTTTCTGCTCTATGAATGACTCTACTACATTCAAGAAGCGCTTCAAGTCTCTCTTGTGCAAGCGAAACGCCGCCTTGAGTACGGTCAACCCTAAGAATCGATGTGCCTCCCATCGCTTTTGCATCATCGTACGTTTCGGTGAACATGTTATCTTGGGCATAATCAACCACTTGAAATGTGTATGGTTCAATAGATATCAAATCAGCAGAACGCAAACGCACGGCCTGCTCTTCTTTCAGTTTGATGCCGTTTAAGTACGTTCCATGGCGAGAACCATTATCACGCAACATCCACACTTTGCCGCTTAAGGTAAGTTGCATCGTAATAATCGCATGATTACGAGAGACAGTGGCGCCTTTAGGGAGCGAAAGCTCATTTTCGTCCCCCCTGCCAATTGAATAGCTCTTCTTATCTTCCAGAGCCAGCATAGGAGTGTCTGGCCCGTGAAGAGTTTCGAGAACAAATTTGGATTCCATAGACATTCCATACAGAATACTCACCCACGACGAATTCATCCATAAGAAGGATTGCTGAATCATGAAAGATTTGTTACGATACTCCGTTCACAAAAAACCGTCAACACCACTGCCGTCGTGCTTGCTATCTAGGCCTGCAAGCACAAAATGACGATGGTGGAAGGTAAAGGAGACAGCAATGGCCAAAAAGATTATTAAGCAATTTAAGGTGCTAGCGCCTGGCGGAAAAGCCACACCAGCACCACCACTAGGACCTGCCCTTGGTGCAAATGGCGTAAACCCAGGTCAATTCATCCAAACGTTCAATGATAAAACACGTGAACTCAACGGCAAAATAGTCGGCTGTATCATCACTGTGTTTTCAGATCGCTCGTTTGAAATTGAAATCAAATCTTCACCAGCAGCAGTTCTACTTCGCGAAGCCGCAGGCATCGAGAAGGGTTCTGCTGTCCCACACCTTGAAAAAGTGGGCTCAGTGACTAAAGAACAGGTAAAAGCCATTGCTGAAGAGAAAATGGAAGACCTCAACGCAGCTTGTATTGAGTCAGCCATGAAAATAATCGAAGGTACCGCTCGCTCAATGGGCGTTACCGTGGAGGCGAACTGATCTCATGCCAAAGCTAACAAGACGACAAAAAGCAAACATTGACATTGCTGAAAAAGGCAAAGAAGCGCATTCGATTGAGGATGCTGTATCGCTCCTTAAAACGTTTCCACCAACAAAGTTTGACCAAACTGTAGAGATAGCAATTCATCTTTCTATTGATCCTCGGCAAGCTGACCAACAGCTCCGTGGCGCAGTTTCGCTACCAAAAGGCGTGGGTAAATCAGCAAACGTTATATGTTTCTGCCCTTCTGACAAAGTCGATGCTGCGAAAGCCGCTGGTGCAATTGAAGCTGGGGCTGAAGACCTTATAAAGAAAATCGAAGGCGGATGGCTAGATTTTGACGTTGCAATCGCTTCACCAGACATGATGCAATTTGTTGGCAAACTAGGGCGCCAGCTTGGTTCTAAAGGCCTTATGCCTTCACCAAAGGCGGGCACAGTCACAGCAGACATCGAAACAGCTGTTGCTGAATTTGCCGCTGGTAAAGTGGAATATCGCAACGACGACGGTGGAAACATCCACTGCATTCTTGGCAAAATGAGCTTCTCTGATGAAGACTTGGTAGAGAACCTTACGTTCTTCCTCAATCTTGTCTCAAAAGCACGTCCCGCTGCTGTAAAGGGTGATTACATCAAGAATTGCTCCATCAGTGCAACTATGACACCAGGCGTAAAGATTGCAGTGTAACCGCTGCAACTAAAGGAATTACAAATGAGTAAACAAATCAAACACTTGATCGTCACCGAATACAAAAGACGATTTGACGAAGTAAACAATGCCCTTATTGTTGATATTCGCGGTATCGATGCAATCGAAAACAACGACTTGCGTGTCAACCTACTTGGTAAAGATATACATGTAACTGTTCTCAAAAACAGTCTTGCCAAAACCGCTTTTGAAGGCACTTCACTTGAAGCACTTTCAACAACACTTTCTGGACCATCTGCACTTGTCTTTGGCGGAGATTCCGTTGTGGACGTGGCAAGAAACCTTGTAGATTGGGCTAAAAAAGTCAAAAACCTTGACTTAAAGGCCGCTGTTCTTGATGGCGAACTTTTTGAAGGTGTTGCTGGAATTAAACGCCTCAGCGAATTCCCAACGAAGGACGAAGCGCAAGGTACAGTTGTTCAGTTGGTACTTTCACCTGCTGGAAACTTGGTAAAAGCAGCAACAAGCCCAGGCAGCAATTTGCTTGGTATTATTAAAGAAATCAGGACTCGCCTAGAAGAAGGAAACACAATCGAAAAGATTGCCTAACGAAGCGAACTTATTTGACATCGCGTATGGGACTGGCCCGTTTGGGTTAAAAGTCGCACAGGGTGGCTCCTCTCCCACGCATGACACTTTTTATTGGAGTATGAAATTATGAGCGAAGAAGCAACAGCAACGAAGGAATT
>JABJDN010000018.1 GCA_018665385.1 Phycisphaerae bacterium
AATGCCTCATTGCATAATTTATCATCGGTGACGCGAACGTACCATTGGTCGCTCAAGTATGGTTCAATAGGAATATGGCTTCTATAACTGTGCCCTACACTATGCGTATAATCACGAATATCTTCTAGTAAATCGTGTTCTTTGAACCATTGGATAATTGCTTCACGAGCATCTTCACGAGACAAACCTATAAATTGTTGGGATAATTCACTCGCGTCATCCCACCCATACGCGTCTGAGATAGAACCGTCTGAGGCCATAATGTTAATAATGTCTAAATCATGGCGAGCGCCGATATCCCAGTCGTTCGGGTCATGCGCTGGCGTTACTTTCAGAAACCCTGTTGCAAACTCTGCTTTAGGGTCATCGGTCCCTTGCATCACTACATAGTCATCTTCAACAATCGGAATACTCCGGCCCACAATAGGCAAACGAATCGATTTTCCACGAAGTGATTCCGCCCGAGGATCGTTTGGATTGATTGCCACTGCAGTATCGCCAAGCATTGTTTCTGGCCGAGTTGTGGCAACTGTTACAAACCCTGAACCATCTTCTAGTGGATAGCGCAGGTAATACATATGTCCCGCAACTTCCTTCATTTCAACTTCATCGTCTGCAAGCGCTGTCAATGTTATCGGGTCCCAGTTTACTAATCGTTTTCCACGATAAATCAAATCATCTTTGAACAACTTAAAGAATGCTTCTCTGACTGCTGATGCACAAACATCGTCCATAGTAAAGCGGGTTCTATCCCAATCGCACGAAGCTCCAAGACTTCGTAATTGGCTAAGAATGGTAGTTTCGTATTCATCTTTCCATGCTTTGACTCTGCTAATAAATTCTTCTCTTGAGAAGTCGGTTCGCTTCTTTCCTTCTTGCAGGAAAAGTCGTTTTTCAACCACTGTTTGCGTTGCAATTCCAGCATGATCAGTACCCGGCATCCACAATGTGGCATCGCCGTTCATGCGATGCCACCGAATAAGTACATCTTGAAGAGTGTTATTTAACGCATGGCCTAAATGAAGCGGTGCAGTAACGTTTGGCGGAGGAATAAGAATAGTAAACGGCGAACCAGAACCGTCTGATTCGCAATGCCCCACGTTTGCTTGCTCCCAACGTGAAAGAATTTCACCTTCAACGTCAGAAGGGGCGTATGATTTAGGAATGGAATCTGTTGAAAAAGCCGTTTCGCTCATAACACGCATGATACCCGCCATGCTCTTCATTGCACTATCCGTAAGCTGTGCCAAGCACGAATTGGATAAATCGAAGCAAGTTACATCGAGTCAGCGCGAGGCGGCTATTTCTGGAGCAATGGAGTTATTGCAAACTAATCAGATAAAAGAAGCACTAGCCATTACAACATCGCTGGTTGCAGTTGACGCAGACAATGCAGAAACGCAAGAAACACATGCATTGGCTTTAATCGCGCAGGGTTGGAACTTTCTCGAATTTCGTGATGATTCCGCTGCAGAAGATTCTTGGGAACGTGCTCTCGAAGCATACCAACACGCCTGCCGGCTAACCGAGAACCCAGGTCTGTTGCAACTTTCAACAGGGCAACTCGCCCAAATGCTTCATAACGATGATGTGGCAATTCAGTATTACACACAATCCCATAGCAATAACATAGAAGATGAGAGAGCCTCGTTCTTTTTATCTCAAATTTACTTGCTCCAAAAAGAATGGCCAAAGGCAAAACATTGGCTTGAAGAGAGTGTCAAAAGAAATGCTACCGAACCATTCGCGCTTATCTCACTTGCGTTAGCAGAAGCCGAACTTGGAAATTGCCTTGAAGCATTACAATTTTCAACCAAGGGTTGCTCCATTCTTCCTGAAGACCCTAACATCCGATTCGTGCAGGCACGTGTTGTGCGGCTGTGTGGCAATCCGCAACAAGCCATGGAAATATTGCTCGCCTTGCCAACACATATGCAAGAAACAGAAATGTTCCTTGAAGAACTCAATTTCTGCAAACAAGAACTCAACGTCGATTAAATGGAACTCATGCCAGCAGAAAACATCTCAATACCACTACTCTTGGTTGCAGCAGGGCTATTGCTCCTGCTGGGTGTTATTGCGATAGCAGTTATTACGATTGTTGCTCGAAGATGCAACACTGGCGATTGCGATACGCAGGGGGAAAACCTCAATATTGAGCATATAGACGCATGGAAAGAAGCAGGAAAACGTGTAAATGAGGATTTTAACGAACACGAATGAGCAAGACCCGTACCATGAAATATTGACCACACGTACTCCTAAAGAACGATACAGAATAAGCCGATTTTACAGTATCTCTGTATTTACTCAATAAATAGGATCTCAAAGAATGAAATTCAAGCAAGCAAACCCATTACTACTCACAGCGATTCTATTCGTTTCTACGCCATTACTGAGCCAAACTGTCTCCACGTCTCAGTGGTCAACTCGCGTTTGGTCTGCAGCTTCAAATGGGAATTGGGATGCAGTAAATTCGTTGCTCAAAGAAGTACCAAAGGGTGAGGAGGATACCCTTGTTGCATTTCGCGAACACCTCTCAGACTTCATATCCCATCGTGACGAACAAATTGAAGACACAATTGCATCTCGCGAAGAAGCACTACAAGAAATGAGCACACATGTTGCTGAGGGAAACATTGTGAAAGCTATGCAATCTGTAGTGAAAGCACAAACACTTAGCGATAATTACGATGACATCATGTTGCAAGAAGATGTTCAAAAAGTACTCCTGCGTGCGCAAGAAGAAATTGAAATTCAATTAGAAGAGGGCAACATTCTTACTGCTCAGACGATGCTCTTTTACCTTCGAACATTTTACGAGGATACTTCTCGAAGAGATTTGCATGACGTCTGGAGTGACAAACTTGAACAAGTGAATTTGCAAGTTTCCTTATTGCGACAATACGCACCAAAACACTTGCACAGTTTGTTTGTAGAAAGAGCAATTGTATTAGGCGACGACGAGCCTGAAGAATTCAATCCACAAGCAAGTGACAATTGGATTGAACGCGTTGATGGTATTGACAAAAACATGCTTGTTCGTGCTATCGACTTAGCGACAGGCGAACATATGAACGATGTTTCGTGGACAGAGCTTATCTCTGGTGGCCTTGAGGCCCTTCGGACTCTTCAAGCAGTACCGGCCATTTCGGAAACGTTTACGAATATAACTAACGAAGAAGCAAATGCAGTTTGGCACGCTGCTGTCATCGAAGAAATTTCATCTTCGTCAGAATACGTAAAGCACATACCTGGTAAACGTGTTTTAATCCAAATACTAAATCGATTGTTAGATGTAAATCAAGCAAGCGTGAAACTTCCTGAAGGGGTCATCCTTAGGGAATTTGGCGATGGGGCTATGTCGAAACTAGATAGATACAGTGGTATTATTTGGCCAGACGAATACCGACGCTTTGAACAGCAAACAAAGGGCCGGTTCGTAGGCGTTGGAATTGTCATTAAAGAAAATAATAAGGGCGAGATTACGATCTCGAATCCTATCGAGGGAGCACCAGCCTATTACGGCGGTGTACAACCTGAAGATGTACTTGTTTCGGTCAATGGAAAATCTGCAAATGGCTGGACACTTAACGATGCAGTAGACCGTATCACTGGGCCAAAAGGTACCGCAGTAACGTTAACACTTCGCAGAGAAGGTATCGATAAACCATTTGACTTAACATTAACTCGCGATACTATTCGTTTGCATTCAGTGCAGGGTTGGTGGAAGGAGGGTCTTGACGAAGATGGTCAACCTGAATGGGATTGGTTTGTTGATGGCGACAATAAAATCGGCTATATAAAACTCACTAGTTTCTCTGAAGAATCCTACACAGATATTCTTGCAGCCATAAATGAAATGCAAAAAATTGCACCACCGAACGGGCTCATTTTAGACCTTCGGTATAACCCAGGCGGTCTTCTACCTTCCGCTCGTAAAATTGCGAACTTATTCGTCAGTTCTGGCACAATTGTAAGCGGGGAAACAGCCACAGGTGAAGAGTTATTCCGCATGCGTGCTCTTCCAAACAGAGCATATCTTTCAGAGTTGCCAGTCGTTATTTTGATTAACCAAGGCTCAGCAAGTGCAAGCGAGATTGTCTCTGGATGCGTACAAGCACACGACGCTGGCATTATTGTCGGGCAACGGAGTTGGGGCAAAGGAAGCGTACAGACTGTGCACCAAGTGTCTCGGGAAGCGAACGTGAAACTAACTACTCAGTATTATAGATTGCCTTCGCCAGACGGCGGTAAAACACCAGGCCGCCTTGTGCATAAGCGTAGGGGTTCAACCGACTGGGGAGTAGTTCCAGATGTTGAAGTTCGCATGTCACCAGACCAAATCACAAAAAGTACTGAGTTACGCCAAAAAGCAGATATGATCCTTATCGGTAGTGACGAAGAGCGCCCAGACATTAATCAGCTCATCACAGAAGGTCTTGACCCACAATTAGAAACTGCTTTGTTAATCCTAAGAGCGAATGCTCTTTCAAGAATGACTGCTGATTATCGCCAGGCGTTACTCAATGAGTAATCATTTTCGTATATCATCGCGGGTATGATTTTTCAAACAATTGCACTTATTGCGATGGTGTCAGCACCATCTGCTGATCATAAATTTGGCTTAACGGAAGCGATGCCCCGCATAGACGGGACTATTCGTGTTGGTTCGTACAACATGCTTAATTTCTTTGACCAAGCGAACGACCCTTCACTTGAAGGTGAGTACGATGACTTTGGTGACAATCCAGGTCCAACAAGCGATGCACGTTGCAAAAAACTTGCACATATTATTCGTGAATTAGATGCAGATATTCTTGCATTACAAGAAGTTGAAAGCCAAGAAGCACTTGCATGGTTTAATAAAAATTATTTAACAGACATGGGATACGATTACGTAATATCAGAGGAAGTCGGATATTACCGAGGAATAGAACAAAGTCTTTTAAGTCGTTTTCCTGTTACTGATGTAACAACGTGGACCAATGTCGACTTGACTTTAGTAGAACGACACGGTGGCGGTTGGGCAGAAGTGCCAGAAGGTACTGAAGAGATTACATTTCAAAGGTCGCCTCTATGTGTCACTGTTGAAACACCAAGCGGGTACGAACTAACAGTGTTTAGTATCCACCATAAAGCTGGTCGCAATGCATGGCATCGAGAACTTGAAGCACTCCAGATTACGCAATACATACGGGAAATGACGAAGAAGAACCCAGCAAGAAACATCGCTGTCATTGGTGATTTTAATTCTCAACCATGGGAGCGTTCGACGCGAGTGTATTTCAGAGATGGAATGACCGATGCTCTTGGACATAGGGCGTTGAACTTGGAATGGGATGATAATTCGCCATTAAGGAAAACACACAGTTCAAATAGAATTATCGATTTCATTTTACTCAACAGTGCAGCAGTTGGTGAACTTGTTATCGACAGTGGCTTTGTTTTAGGGTCAAACC
>JABJDN010000163.1 GCA_018665385.1 Phycisphaerae bacterium
AAGCAAAGACTGTTGCCTTCGCGCTTGTATTCGTTCCAAGGCTTGCTTATTGCGCCACGATTTTTTACAATGCCGTCGATCAGCATGAACTTCCCGCGGCTCGAAATCCACACCACAAAGAAAATTAAAGCAAGAATAGCACAGAAAGCAATAGCGAGAATTATGATAAAAGTGCTGAAATTAGCATCAATCCAAGTAATTACGTCTTCAAAAGCTTTGCTAGGAATATGGGTATTGCCGCCCCCTGATCCGCCACCTTCTGAACATTGTGCGAGAAATGCGCAAAATCCTAGCGCCAACCACTTTTTGAATTCGAAGGGTTTGAATAAAATGCGAACCATGTGGTTCCATGCAGGAGTGATTGGATCTATTACAGAAATCTTCCTATGCTTTTCCATGTGCAGTTACTTTAGCACATCTCGGAATGGCGCAGGTGTTATATAGCGAGTGTGGTATTCCTGCCAGTCAGGGTGCGATGGCAATAACTCTACTGGACGCTCTTCGGGTGCGTACGGGTAGCCACTCATTGTGTGAAATGGAAGGGGATTAACGGTTCTTGAATCAACAGTATTCCAATCGCCATCTTTTACCCAACCATCGCTGAAGAAAATGTAATCTCGTATGTACCCATCCTTAGGTGGGTCAAGAGCTTCAAATTGTAAGTACATAGCATCACCAGCATTCATTATGACGTAGCGATCGTCAACACCACCCGAAACAAGTTGTTCGACTGGTCCGTATCTAGTGTAGTACCCTTCAAGGTCACGCCACGCTTGTCCAAATCGAATATCGTTGTAGTTAGGGATGTTTGGAGCATCGTCGTCAATACGAGTCATATATGGAAAACCCATGTACCCAAGGTCAGCGCTTTGCAGAGTGATCGGAATCGTTTCAACTGGTGCTTCTGATTTTGTCGCAAACGCTATGCGGTCCCAATAAATTTCTAGATTTGTTGCTATGCGAACGCGGCATTTGTTTGTAGTAAAACTCCCCTTAGGAATTTCGAAGATACTTGTTTTTAATTTTCCCGCAGGGAATCCAGCGTTTGGAATAACGATGTTCCATCCGCCTTTGCCATCAGCTACTGAAATTTCCAGTGCTTTGGGAGCAGGTGAACTCCCTTGAGAACTTGCAACATTTATACTTGTGTCTGTGGGTCGAATCCAACCTTGAGCAAGAATGTCAATTTGCAACTGCGGATCGATGTCCCCTAAGTTAAGTTCAACAAAATGGTCTTTGCCAATCCCTTGGTAAGGTCCTTTTTCGAATCCACCAAGGCGTTTGTTATCACGTTCAAGAATGATTTGAAGAACGTCAGTTCCATGTTGGTCAGTTGCACCGACAGGGACTTGTACATTGTCGTATTCGTAGAGTTTGTAGGAGGGAGGAACAGGCGCCACGAACCGTTCGTCAACAAAAATTTCGGTGCCTACCTGGTGGTCAATTGCAATCATTTTCACTTCATCGATAAAATGTGTTTCCCATAATTGCGCAGTCACCGCTAACTCATAGATTCCATCCCGTGCCTTAAGTTGATCCCTCCGAACTTTCACCCAGTCCTGCGTTGCAGCAATGGGCGGAACAGTTTGTGCATTGATTTTTAATCCAAGCGGGCTTCTCCAGAGAAGATCGGTGACAAATTCCCACGAACCATCTTCGTTACTTGTTGCAAGGAACGGGCACGAGCCTTTTAATATCTGCACTTCTGTAAAAATTTGATTAGGTACGGGTTCGATGACTTCTTGCGGAACACCGTTCGGCCAAACAACTCGAATTGCATCAGCGGAGTGGCCACCCAAGCCAATGTGAGTGAGTGGACCTGTGATGAGATGCTTTTGGTACGTACCGCCTGCAGAAACTTCGACAAAACCGCCAACGGCTAGAGCGTTGTTTCGCTGCCCGCCTTCAAGTATCGCTTCAAGGATTATTTTTTGAAACTCGTTTTCAGCAGGTGTGCCGTCTTGGTGCCAAATAGCAAATTCAGTTCCGCTCATTGCAAGGTCTACATCGCCATCAAGATCCGCATCTACAATTTGCACTGTCCCTGCAACATCGATTGTTTGAGTTGTTTCATTTGCAAAATAAATTTCAAGTTGCTCTCCACCTAATAGCAAATCAAGTCTCGTGTCGTTGTCGATATCAGCTGCTTCAATAGTTGCACCGAAACCGCCGATTCTACGAGTGGAGAAACTGCTATCGTGATTGTTTTCCGCAATCCAAGCCGCTCCACTTACGAGATAAGCAATGTCCATCCACCCGTCGTTGTTAAAGTCACCAATAGTTAGGTCTTCCATTTCTACATTTGGAAGAACAGTATGGTCCGCGTTGATAACTCCAGAGCGTTCGTTTTTTAGCAGTACAAGTTTCCCATCTTGTCCAATTCCCACAACATCAACTGCACCATCTTCATCAATGTCAATGATGTGTGTGCTTTTCAGA
Source organism: Phycisphaerae bacterium (assembly GCA_018665385.1). Lineage (GTDB taxonomy): Bacteria > Planctomycetota > Phycisphaerae > Phycisphaerales > SM1A02. Next base: position 2,440 of record JABJDN010000163.1, read on the forward strand.
ATTGGCGAATCGAGCTTCCGAATACTTGCTGTTTCATCGCCATTATTTTGAAGTAAAAACGTAGAGTCACGTGTAACAAGTACATCAAGGTCACCATCTTGGTCGGCATCCCATGGAGTAAGTGCAACAATTGACTCACCATTGCCTTCTAGCAAAATCGATCCGCCTTCAATTGCAACAACACCGTTGCTAGTTCCATACAACACATCGACCTTGCGGTCGTTGTTCCAATCAATCGGTATCACCGTGCAGGCAAATTGATTTTCCACTTCGACAAGAGCGATTTGTTCAGGAGACTCAACAAGTAGCACCCGCTTTTTATTCGACGGTTTGATCGTCGTGACATCTTTTGTAAATTTGACAGTCTTAATCTCAGTTGGTAGTTGCTGGGGAATAGGCGTGTTGATAAATGCTCGAATTGGATGCCCAATAGTTCCAGGAGGACCCGCAACTTCAAGCAGTGATTGTTGCCAAGCACGAGTTGGTTTTAAAACATTGTCTAACCCAATCACTTGTCCGCGAGCGACTCTCGCTTGCCCCGCTTCAATTTGTACAAGCGCGCCATCGAACAATCCTTGCGCTTGCTCGCCTTGAATAACTTCTTGCGCTAGAAGTACATCGAGGTTTGTTTTTGCATCCTTAAATTCTTCTTCTTTGAGCAGCTCTTTAATGAGTGCAAGTCGGGCAACGATATTTTTAGGAATTGAACCCACGATTACTCGAAGATGTTCTATATTTACTTTTCTAGCCCAGCGAAGATGAATGTTCTCGGGATGAGCCATGATTGCTTCTTCAAGAATTGTTTCCGCTTGCGTAAAATCACCTGTAAGCATTGCGACTTCGCCTCGAAGGAGTGCAACTTCAGGCTGATTCGGCGAAATTACGTTAGCTCTCTCAAGTAGCGTGCCTGCTTCTTCTAACTTATTCTGGCGAAGTGCTACAAGACCCTGGTTTGCGTAGACGAACGCTTCATCCGGAAGTGCGACCTCTAGCTCGGCAAGTTTTTCGCTGGCTTCTGC
>JABJDN010000025.1 GCA_018665385.1 Phycisphaerae bacterium
AAAGTCAGCATCACATTCTTGTTAGTAGAAACACATGAAAAGACACCATCAGGGGCAGTTCTCGTCAAAGTGCTATGTACTGCTTTTCAAAGCAATATCTTTGAGCGTATCTGCGAATCGCTTCATCCATCGTATAAACAAAAGAAGTTCAGTAACCTGGTTGCTTCGGTTAAATGATGGTCTTTTGTAGAGCTAATGGTTACGTCCGTTGATCTAAATTTATGCAAATACCAGAACGCCAAATCGGCATTTCTATTTCACATCTAAATCCGGCGAATTCTGCTGGGTTCCAATTGTTCTTTTTAAACATGTTCAGCGTGAGTTCTTTGTGCCTTTTATAGTTACTAGAATCAGATTTTGAGATTCCCTGACCCAATTCCGTAAAACTAACTTCCCCACTAAATCGTGTCATCCACAAATCTTCAGGCGGGGCGAGTAGTGATGTGCCCCACAAATGACAGTCAGCGGATATGCGGTTCGCATCCGCAAGGTTTTTTTGAAGGTACACATCGAACGTGCAACTTCTTGATGGATAATCGATATACAGCCAGAGTGCTTTGTGCTTTCCGAGATTGGTAACGTTCCACTTGCTGCATTGCATAGCAAAACAATCGAAAGGTTCGCCGTTTGGAATATTTTCTGGGTCGATGATATGCGCTAAATTCTGTTCCTTAATCATGCGCGTATCAATGGAAGGTAGGGGAGTGGAACAAAATTCTTTGATGAGTTCTTGTGGTTCTCTTGCCGCTTCTGAACCTTCAACTTTTCGGTAATCTGAAAACGCAGCATTTATTGGTAGTCGAATTGGCATCGCAGAATGACTTACACTGATATTGGTATACCCCCTCGTTGCAATTTGTTCAAAGTTTGTATCAGTTCCCGGATTAAACTTAAAAGCAAGAATGCTTATGGTCGTCCCCATCGATTGGCCAAGCACCGAAGAAGTTGCTTCGAAAAGTTTTTTTCGTCTAGCGAGACGTTGTTTTGGATCTGTTGATTCAAAATGAAGAGAAAGCGCAGTGGCAAGTTTCGTTTGGCTCAGGCCAATGTTTGTTAAGAAGTTGGAGAAGTCATCGACGGCAGTATCTGCACCGATGAGTTTTTCAGATGGCGTGCCAATATTCCGCAATCCAGTAAGAAATTCTCGTAGTCCTGATATGCCAGGAATCTGGGTCAAAAGTTCAGGTGTGGGGGGTGAATCGCCTTCGAACTTGACAATTCGCTGGCATGTCATCCGCCCAATATCGAGCCGAATCGCTAACTGAGATGCTCTAAACCCTTTTACAGCAGGTAATTGCATGATTGGCACGAATTCTTTGTGCAAACGCTCCGCAACTTTAGTAGCGTCAGAAATGTGTCGTTCTGTGAGAATTACAGGCATAAAGGTCGAGATAATACCCTTTTTAATGGCTAATTGGTTTGACATAGCAACAATATACTCTACACTATAAATGCACTGAGTGCAAAAAGTATTCAAAAAAAGGAGATTGAGATTAATTACACAACTACGACAACAATCATGGGTGCGCTTTTACTTGGCGTATCTTTTGCAGCAGCAGAAACGCATCTCATCACATACAACCCAAGCCCCGCGGCGTTTACGCCAAATACTGTTACCGTGGAGCCAGGAGACACGGTGATATTCGAAATCAACGGCGGCGCACCTCCAGGCCATGCCAAAAATATCTCCTCGGGCACCGAGTGTCAGTATGACGGATTCTTCTTCGATGTAAACATCGGCTACGGAAATCCAAATAATATATTTGAGTTCGAGGTTCCATTCCACGCGGGCTCGGTTCCGTTTTTCTGCGCGAGATCCTGGACAAATCCTTCTTGTGCAGCTCAGGGTGTCATCTACATTGACACAGGCGGCGACATACTGCATGTACCCGCGGACCACGCAACGATTGCGAGTGCAATTCATGCTGCCGCCGACGGCGACCTCATTCAAATCGCCCCAGGTACTTACTATGAACACGACCTCCAACTTACATCCAAAGCCATAACGATTCGTGGAGAGTTGGGTGCCGATGGCATGCCTGCTGTTACGATTGACGCACAGCAACAAGGCCGCGTGCTCACTTGCACTGGGCCTGCAGCTGATCGACCTTTGATTGAAGCAATCGCCTTCACAGGTGGTTTGTCGGCAGATTACGGCGGCGCCTTGTATTGTGATGAGGAATGGTTGCTGCTGCGCAGTTGTACATTCTCAGGCAACGAAGCCGCTGGCCGAGGTGGCGCAGTACATGCTCGATCGAATCCCTCTCCACCCATGGGGGGCCCAGGCCCATCGTTTGCCGCGTGCACAATCACGGGCAATACTGCAGGAGGTAATGGCGGCGGCGTCAGTTGCGGCAATAATCGAGCGCAACTATGCCACTGCATCGTGAGTCAAAACACGGCCGTATCGGGCGCTGGCGGGGGCCTTTTTCATGCGGGCGAGGTTGGCGGCGGCACAGCTTTGTTTACCAGTGTAGTGTGCGGCAACTCTCCTGATCAGGTCCTGGGCGTTTTACCTAGTGAAAGTAGCTGCGTCAGTTTCTGGTGCCAAATTGATGACGAAGGTATGCCATTTGGCTGTCAATACGATGAAGACGGCATCCTACATGTACCAAGCGAGTATCCGACCATTCAAGATGCGTTCAGCGGGGCAGGCGATGGCCAAACCATTCAACTCGCCGCGGGCACGTACCAGATTACAGAGTCCGACGAACTAGACTTTAGAGGTGTATCGGTTTCAATTATCGGTGAGCCGTCAGCCGATGGTACTCCTGCAGTGATCATTGATGGACAAATGAGTGGTGCAACAGGCATCGTTGTTGGATACGCCGAAGGACTAATCGAGATCCGTAATCTTCATCTCACCGGTCTTGCAAACCCTCTGAGTATTCTCTACTGCAATGCAGTTGTGGAGAATTGCATAATCGAATCAAATGCGGTTTATTACGGTAGTTTGCAACTGTCAGATTGTAATGCAACAGTGGAACGATGCACTCTGATTAACAACGCAGGAACTTATGGAGGCGGAGTGGCTATCATCGACGCAGGAAACCACAGCGAGAATCCAACCCAAGTCTCCTTGATTGACTGCCTCATCGAAGGAAACTACGGTGCATATCAAGGGTATGCCATTGGTGGCGTACTAATGGCTGACGGGCACACTACGATCGATGGTTGCACCATAAAGGATAACAACGGCGGTGGTATTGGCGGTGTGTCTGTGTTTCCAAAGGCAACGGCGACCATAGTGGATTCTACAGTATGCGGTAACGTTGGCTACAAAGGTGACACGACGCAGATATATGGCGACTACACCGACAACGGTGGCAACACCATCGAGGACGAATGTCCAGCGGAATGCGCACCAGATATAAATGGTGATGGCACAGTAAATGTTTCAGACTTGCTCCAGCTTATCGGTGCGTGGGGTCCATGCGGTGGATGCGATGAAGATATTGATGACAGTGGCGAAGTCGATGTTACTGACTTGCTCATGGCAATCGCTTCATGGGGTGACTGCGATGGGTGAGGTAACATACATTCTGCGAATAATAATTTTGACAACCATTTTTGCAGCCGTTTTGCCTGCAACTTCGTTTGCAGACACGATCCATGTGCCAGGCGATTTTGAAGTGATTCAAGACGCCGTCGATGCCGCCGTCGATGGTGATACCGTACATATTGCAGCGGGTACATATCAATTTGAGGGAGCAGAGAGGGGAGCAGATGGGGGGACCGCCTCTATCGTGGCGAAGTTGATTACACTATCGGGCGAAACGAATACTGATGGTTCACCTGCCGTAACATTCGAAGGTGTGCAAGGTCCAAGTGGCGCCGTTCCTCGAGGGTTGGTTGTTGCGGGGACGATTGGCAGTATCCACGTCGAGAATATCCGCGTGACTAATTGTTATGGCGGGCTACTACTTTATAAGTGTGGCCTTGGCGTGACCATTTCAAACTGTATCTTCGAGGGAAATTTCGTGGGCGGTGCGATGCAAGATGCGCAAGCAACATTGACTAACTGCGTCTTTCGTGACAATGAGGCAATTATAGGCGGTATTCAGATTGACGCATACAGCAATGGCTATACAGACATAACATTTATTGACTGCGTGATAGAAAACAATAGAGGTATCTTTTCGTCTTACAGCGGAATTGGTGGGATGTTAGTTTCGGATTCAACTGTGACGATGCAAGGGTGCACTGTACGAAACAATTTCGCCTCGAGTCCCAATGGTGATGCAATTGGTGGGCTATTGATTAAGATCAGCGCCAATGTTTCATTGACTGATACAACACTCTGCGGAAATATTGGAGATGACACGCCAGGTCCCCAAATCGTCGGCGACTACACTGACAACGGTGGCAACACCATCGAGGACGAATGTCCGGTAGATTGCGTAGAAGATATAAACGGGGATGGCACTGTAAGTGTCTCCGACTTACTCCAGCTTATCGGTGCATGGGGTCCATGCGGTGGATGCGATGAAGATATTGATGACAGTGGCGAAGTAAATGTGAGCGACTTACTTACGGTAATCGCTGCGTGGGGCGATTGCGAATAAAGGAATGAACATAGTATGAAACAGTTTAAAACAATACCTTGTGCAATTCTCGTACTCGGTGGAATAGCAACAGCTGCACCAATTGAAATGCAAACGAAGAGTGGGGGGCTTGCTGGCTTTGGAACCATAAAGGAGCATGTGCACGGTGCAAACTGTGTTTCAACAGGAGACAAAGCAAACATGCGCCGTGACTTGCAAGCATATATTAGGGATTTTGGGCCTCTGTCAAGACCAGGGCTTTGGGGTGATAACAGACAATATTCCTTTTTTCCTGTTGGAGCGAGGGAGTGGGTCGATCTTTACATGGAGAACTATGTAGACCTTGATCCTTCTGAAGGTGGTTTTCAAGATTGGAATTGTGGTGGATATTCATACGATGGACATAAGGGAATCGATGCTCTTGTTGGAACGTTCGAACATCAGTTCGTTGGCGTTCCCATTTATTCTGCACTTGATGGCGTAGTTTGGGCTATGCGTGATGGAGAGCCCGATCAGAATACTGTGTGGGATCCAGACGCACTAAGTAACTATGTCGGGATTGACCATGGTGAAGGTCGATATGCGAATTACTTTCATATGAAACAAGGTAGTGTCTTGGTCGAGATTGGCCAAGAAGTAAAAGCGGGCGAGCAGATTGGATTGGTTGCTTCAAGTGGGTACAGCAGTTGGCCCCATTTGCATTTTGAAACTTGGATTCCAGATGGAGAAGATGATTGGAAAATCTACGAACCGTACGCTGGTGATTGCAATGTTCAATCTAGTGGATGGGAAAACCAAGTATCAATTCCAGAGGGTGCGAGATGCAGAGACTTTGGCGTGACGACAGCAAACCTAGATGATTTCTTTGTAAACGAAGAATACATGTGGACACCCCCGCTTGAAGGGTATATTCCACTTGATCACGATGGTGTGTGGATGTGGATGCAAGCAACAGATATAGGTATCTTCAGTACATACCAAATGCGATTTTATGATCCAGGCGGCGTATTGCAACACGACACAGGAACAAACTGGTTGAACTTTTCATGGAACTCTTACAGGTTTTATATCACGTGGTTTTACTGGGATATTCCAGAACTTCACACAATCCCAGGAACGTGGACAGTAGATGTGATTGTGAATGATGCTTCATTCTTAAGTTTTCCGTTAACGATGGTGACAGAATTTGAGCACACTCCAAATCGTGCGCCAGAGCCAATCTCAGCAACAATCTCCCCTTATTTTCCAACAGTTGATGACGTTCTTTCATGCATTGTGATTACGGATAGTCCGCTTGCTGACCTTGATTGGGATTTGGTTCGATACCAATACACATGGTCAGTTGGCGGGAATGTTTTGAGAGAAGCAACTTCCGCTGGGCTTGCTGATCATTTGCCAAAACTTGATGCATGTCCTGGTGCTGTTGTGCAGTGCACGGTCGTACCTTCAGATGGAGTTACGAATGGAGCGCCGTACACAACAGTTGTACGAATTGCTGGCGTATCAAATGGCGACATCAATTGTGATGGAGGCATCAACATTACTGATTTATTGCTACTCATCGCTGATTGGGGTTCCTGCGAACTTTGCGCTGGCGATCTGAATCACGATGGTGAAACCAATATACATGACTTACTGATTCTCATTGGAAACTGGGGGTAACAACACGTCTCAGGCTGAGCTCAACTTCGACGGCATAGTCGATGTCACTGACCTACTCATCGTGGTCGGTTCTTGGGGACCGAGCGAGTAACAGCAGGAGCCCTATCCACATTAAACGTCTGCTTTTTTCATAACGCAAGCCACCCATGAATCTATGGTAAACTTCCCGTTCACGAAACGAGGTACTGTTGACACTTTTGTTGTCACGTAGGCAGAAATCCCTCTGGACAGGTGGCCGAGCGGCTGAAGGCACCGGTTTGCTAAACCGGCGTAC
>JABJDN010000017.1 GCA_018665385.1 Phycisphaerae bacterium
CGACAATTACTCGAAGATGTTCTATATTTACTTTTCTAGCCCAGCGAAGATGAATGTTCTCTGGATGAGCCATGATTGCTTCTTCAAGAATTGTTTCCGCTTGCGTAAAATTACCTGTAAGCATCGCGACTTCTCCTCGAAGGAGTGCAACTTCAGGCTGATTCGGCAAAATCACGTTAGCTTTCTCAAGTAGCGTACCTGCTTCTTCTAACTTGTTCTGGCGAAGTGCTACAACTCCTTGGTTTGCGTAGACGAACGCTTCATCTGGAAGTGCAATTTCTAACTCGGCAAGTTTGTCACTGGCTTCTGCCATCATGCCGCTGTCGATATACGCAAGGGCAAGGGTGCGATTTCTAAGCGCTCGCTGTTGGGCATTATGCGATTCGCTGTCATTGCCTGAGCATCCAACGGTTGTGCATGCAAGCAATAGAATAAGGCTATATTTCATACATTACATGGTACATCAAGCCAAGCGTTTAGGGTCTGGAGCACCTTAAGAGTAACGAAAAAGTGGCTTGGGTGATTAACGTCTAATGTGTGTACATGTTGTTTTTAGAGGGGTCGCAAAAACCGACCATATTCCATGGTTCGATTGCAGCACGGACATCATTTGGGTTGAACGTACCATTGCTTACATGTGTATAGAACGTGCCAACTGTTTTGCAAAATGCTTGATCGTTTGCATGTAGAAAGTCTGGTGCATATCCTGCTTGTCGTTGCCGTTCTGTGTAGTCAGCGCCAGCAAAATAGAGCATAACAAACTGCGAGAACATATCAAAATCATGAAAGCAACAGTAGGAGCCGTGGATAAGTTGGTCAACGAGCCTTGCTTGGTTTTGGATAATTTCTTTGTAATTTTGCAAGCCACTCGCTGTGCCGATGTTTTGCATAAGAAGATCAATTCCATAAAGTGTGTGTGCAATTCCAGTGCTATGGAGCGGGTCAATGAAGAAAGCGGAATGCGGAAGCATCGCCCAATTTTCGCCAACTATTTGTTTTGCGTATCGTTGCAAACGTGTTGTTTCTACAATTGGGCGAATTGGTGTGGCATGTTCGAATTGTTTTTGAATGTCTGGGAATTCTGCCATCAGAGATTCCCATGTATCGTTTGGTCTTGAAGCATTATCTAAAACAAAACCAGCACTTGTTACTCCCGAGTCGAAATGGAGTACGTACATCCACCCGCCATGAAAGATGTGATGAAGAGCAGAATCATGGCAAGGGTAGGGGTGCTTCTGCTTGCCATGCAGTTTTCCCCACGAACTCACACCATTGAAGTGGGAATAGATTGCTCTGGAGTTCGTATGAAACGAGGAGCAGTCTTGCTCGATGCCCAGAGGATTAGAACCACCTGTGGCATCGATAAGAAACTTCGTAGTGCACGACAAATTGTCAGCCTCTAACTTCCAACCATCATCTTCATGCAAAGTGACACTTGTGTTATCAAAATACGAAATTCCCGTCCGCTTGACCTCTTCAACAAGAAACGCATCAAGGTCGCTGCGTAACCAATTGCTATCGCAATCAATTCCATCGGGGCTTGATTCGACAAGCAATTCATTTTCAATATTAGGATGATGAATATACGTAAAGCCCCGTTTCGGCCCGCATCCAAGTTCGGGGTATGTTTGCTTCCATGTTCCATAGCGTGCAAGCGGAGCAAGTCGCGGCAGGTTGTATTTTGTTGCGATGTTTGCAAGTGCAATGTCTGCTTGTGGCGTAGAAGATTCGCCAATTGCGAATCGAGGGTGTGAACTTTGTTCAACAAGTATTACATCCATGCCCATTTGGTTGGCGATGAGTGCTGTGATTGAACCGCCAATGCCAGAGCCAAGTATTACTAGGTCACTTTGCATCCCAAGTATCCCCGAAGACTCTCCCCTTGTTTTTTGAAAGACCATAATTCACTACTTCTTCGAGTGATTCAGGGGTCGAAGGTTCAAAATCTGTAAGGCCAATCCTGGGGTTTGGCCGAAGTGGAATAACTGTACAACATTCGACACCAATCGAATGCGCAAAGTCAATAGATTCTTTCGCCCAGTGTTTCCCCGATTCCTCGCTTTGCCAAGGAGCGCGTAGTAATATAAATGCGCGGACAAAAATACCATGTTCGAGCATCTCCGTAGTTGCACGCTCAAAATCATCGAGCGTCATATTTTTATTGAGCCGTGGCAAAACTTCTGGGTCTACCGTTTCAAGCCCCATCGCGACATCAAGTTGCGGAGCCAAGTACTCTGCAAACTGGAAACATCCTGCACTGATTAGTTTCGGATGCGCCTCGACGATGACCGTTTCGTATTCTTGAATTTCGTCTGCAATATCAAAAGTGTCTTGCTTTGGAATTGATTGCCTATCGAAAAAACTTCCTGCGTTATATAACTTAATGTGTTTCGCTTTTGGAAGAGTGTCAAGAGCATCGCGTACTTGTTTGGCAACTGCGCCGATGTCAACTGTGTAGTCAAGCGTGTTCTGCCACAAGTCACACATTACGCATTTGAAGGGGCACTCTTTGTTTGTAGTAAGAATAATATTGTGGTCATCAATAGTCCCACTTCGTGTTAACTCAGGCTCTGAGAAAGCACCGTATGCTTTTTTGACATCGAGTTTGTTTTTAACAGTCAAACGCAATTGAAAAAGCCTTGCGGTAGGGGGCCGGTGAGTTTCCAAACACTCTTTCATGTGCAGCGCCATCTTGGAATCGACACTTTTCAAAGATGGGCATATGCATCCCAGTTACAGCTTCGATGCCACTGGCAACTACTTGCCCTTTTAGTGCATACAGTTTTTCGTGATCCCAGTCGGTCAAGTCAATGAATGGAATTCCTTCGGCAACTTCGATAACATTTGGAAGCATGAATGGGCTAAAACCTTTGAAGCCATATTTTTGCATCGGTGCATATCCGCGAGTGCATGCTCTGCTTAGCCCACCACTAAACGTAAGTGAGTGTTTGATTGCATCAACGCCCCAGCCTTCTTGATAGAGCATTTGGTTACTTAAAACGCTTTTGATTGTAAGTTCAGGATTTTCTTCAATTGGATAATCTTTCATGTTTTCATCACCACCATCGCCATCAATAAGGTACGTAAAGTCTGGATAGCGCTCCCTAATTCCGCGGCAGAGTGCAATAGTCATTGCGCCTGATTGGATGTCGAGTGGTTTGTAATCTTCGATTGTTTTTACTGCGTTTTGTAAATTGACCCAACTTGCCGGAGCTTCTATGACTTCATGAAAGAGTTCCATGTCAAGATTCGCTAAAAACTCATGCGCTTGTTTTGCATCATTACCTTTGCCATCAATGCTGAGGGTAAATGCTTTGAGGCGTGCTAGATTCATACCTCTGTTTTTCATTACATGGTGGGTTGCAAGGAAAACAGCGCCAGAATCAATTCCGCCAGAGAACATCACGCCAATTGGTTCATGAACAGGAATAGTATCAAGCCATTTCGAGATGCCCACCGAAAGTTCTGCGATGTAATTTTCAGCGTAATTTGAATCATTCACATTTCTTGCTGGATTAAAGAAGCGAGTACAAACAGGATTCGGGTCTGGGCAACCGACAAGTGCAATTTCTGTAAGGTGGTGAGCGGGGACCATACGTGTATACGATGGGTGGAATTGGTCGCCGAAGCCTTGGTCATCAAGCCATTCCCGAATTTGGTCTATTCGATCAGCGATAAGCAAGGCTGGGCCAGCAACTTTTTTCACAATGAAATACCGCATAGGGAATTGCAATGAACGCGCCATACGAATGATGTGGTTATGCCGAGCCATGATGGCAAAGTGCCCTTCGATTTCTCGAATCGATTCAACATCACCTGAAGCAACACGCTTTGTTGCTTCTTCGATGGACATGTTGAAAATCATGTTTCGACTATGGTCAGTGAGGTCGATGACCTCGTTAATCATGTCAGGATAATGCGGTTGTAAATTAGCAAGGTCTTCTCGTGTTTTTTGCATGTATGAATCATACAACCAACAGCAAGAACTTATTGCTGAGATTCACTCCAAGCAGTTAGGATTTTTATATCTGCCGGAAGTAACCCCGCTTCCGCGTGCAAGGGCACATAGAACCAGAGCGGCATTTCGCCTTCAGCAACTTCTTCGCCAATTTCTTTGATTTTGTGCCTTCGCCGTTTTTCGCTATACGTGTCCCACTGTGAGAAATTTAAATGTTTACGCCCATCTTGTACGTCTTTTCCAACTAACCAAGAAGCAGGTGCAACATATGAATACCACGGCCATTTTGTTTCGTTAGAGTGACAGTCATAACATGATCGGTGGAGAATGGCCATGACTTTGCCCGGAGCTTCAATTGTGCCAGTTACTGGCGGGTTTGTGCGATCAATCGGAATAGCGACACTGAGTATGCCAATAAGAATGACAACTGCAATGACGATGCGCCATATGATTTGTGTGTGTAGTCGTTTCATGATTACTGCAAAGTAGTTTACACGTTAAACAAAAAATTGACAATGTCGCCGTCTTGCATGGTGTAGTTTTTGCCTTCACTGCGAAGTTTTCCAGCATCCTTAATCGCTTTTTCGTTACCAAGTGCGAACAAGTCTTCAACATGAAAACATTCCGCGCGGATGAACCCTCGTTCAATATCGCTATGAATTACGCCAGCTGCTTGCGGAGCAGGGGCATCTTTTGGAATTGGCCACGCGCGCACTTCCTTTTCGCCAGCAGTATAAAACGTACTTAGTCCAAGCAAGGTGTTTAATGCACGAGCGAGTGGGCCAACTGCGGGCTCGATAAGCCCCATGGATTCAAGCATTTCACTTTGATCGGCATCATCAAGTTCCGCAATTTCAGATTCGAGTGTTGCACATACTGCGACACTTTCGCCACCATTATCGTTTGCGTATTTCGCGACATATTGTGCGGCTTCAGATTCACCGTTGACATCATCTTCGCTGACGTTCGCAACATAGAGCATTGGTTTTGAAGTCATTATGCCATAGCTTTTTAAAATCGCGCGGTCGCTTTCATCCCAGTCGCCATCGCGTGCTGGTTTTTCTTCTTCTAGTAACTCGTTTACTTTCGTTAGCACTTCGACACGCTTCAGTGCATCTTTGTCGCCATGTTTTGCAGTCCGGCCTGCTTTTTCAATAGCGCCTTCGACGACGACCATGTCTGCAACGATGAGTTCGCCGTCCATAGCACCCAAATCACTTGCTGGATCACAATTTTCGTAGCATTTAACAACTTGGCATAGGGCGTCAACGTTGCGAATGTGCGCGAGCACTGTGTTCAGGTTAGATCCACCAGTCGGCACTCCGGGAAGGTCAACGACTTGCAAGGTCGCTGGAATAACTTTTTGAGCAATGATGAATTCCGTAATTTTCGCTAGGCGTGGATCTGGAATTGGAGCAATGCCCATGTTCGGTTTCATGCTGCCAACTTGCACAGCAACGCTATGCGCTGTGAGGGCAGTAAATAGAGTCGTTTTACCAACGCCTTGTAATCCAATAAGTCCACATTCCATATCAGTTAATTCTCCTTAGAATCGATACATTGTACCAACGATTGGGCGCATGTCGAGGGTCTGGTACAGCGGCTGGGGCGGGGGCTGGTACACCTATAATGTATTTGTTTTTGTTAAAGGTAGACCAGCGCCCGGTCCAGACCCCGTATAGTGCAAAGATGATCACAGAACTATTTTTGGTATTGGCGTTGGTTGCAGGTGGCGGAGAATTTCAGAAGCAACTCGATCTTGCGGGCGATAACAGGTTTGAAATTGAACAAGCAATTCGCGAAGTTCCAGAGACGCAAAAAGCAGGGATGGAGTGGTTGTTGACGCATATGCCGGAAGACGATTTGAAGACGCTTACTGGCGAATTTCTTCTTACGAATTGCAATCAAGCATACGAAGCGTGGGAAAGTGCCCCATGGAAAGAGCAAATTACAGAAGAAGTCTTTTTTGATTGTATTCTGCCGTATGCCAATGTGAACGAACGCAGGGATGATTGGCGTGGAGATTTCAATGAACGATTCTCTGGGATTATTGCATCTGCAAAAACACCTACTGAGGCAACAGTGCTTCTCAA
>JABJDN010000100.1 GCA_018665385.1 Phycisphaerae bacterium
TGACCTTATTCCAAATCTAGTAGAAACCGCCAAGGGATATATGAAACACGAAAGTGAAACCCTAGAGGCCGTTATACAGGCAAGAAACCAGGCGGTGTCAGCTGCTTCTGCTGCATCAAAAAACCCAACGGGGTCGGGTGTTATTAAAGATTTAGCTGGTGCAGATGGTGTTCTTACGGGCGCCCTTGGAAAACTTATGGTTGTCATGGAAGCCTATCCAGACTTAAAAGCAAGCGAAAACATGTTACAGGTACAAGAGGAACTTGCGAGTACAGAAAACAGGGTTGCGTTTTCGAGACAGGCATACAACGACGCTGTCATGGGCTACAACACAAAGCGTGAACAGTTCCCCTCGAACATAATCGCGGGGGTGTTTGGCTTTATAGTGGCACAAAGTTGGGAACTCGATGACGAGGCGGCTCGGGATGCTCCAAAAGTTTCGTTCTAATGCAACTATATGAATTTTTACGAACATCAAGAACGAGCTGAGAAAAAAACTGCGTTAATAGTGTTTTTGTTTTGCCTTGCTGTTCTTTGCATAGTGGCAATCGTTGTCGTGCCAATCGGGTTTGCGACGGCTTGGGACTTGCAAATAGTTGCTGTTTCGCTGGTTGTTTGTGTAGGGATTATTGGCTTTGCAACGCTCTATAAGCAAAGGCAGCTTCGGGGCGGAGGAAGTACGGTTGCCGAAATGCTTGGCGGCGTACCTATTCCTCTCCATAATAAAAACAAAGAGGAACGGCGTTTACAAAATATTGTTGAAGAGATGGCAATTGCCAGCGGGATGCCCGTTCCGCAAATATATATTTTAGAAGACGAACAAATTAACGCATTCGCAGCGGGCTGGTCTACTGATGATGTTGCCATCGGTGTAACAAGGGGTTGTATAGAGAAACTTAATCGTGACGAGCTACAGGGTGTTATTGCCCATGAATTCAGTCACATTTCGCACGGCGACATGCGAATTAATATTCGTTTGATTGGTATTATTTTTGGAATCATGGCACTGGGTATTACTGGGTGGATACTGGCAAGATATGTTGGGCCCTTGGTTCTGCGTAGTTCAGCGCGATCTCGCTCTAAAGAGGGCGCGGGTGGCGCGGGTATTGGTCTGGGAATTATTGTCATTGGATTATTTCTTGTTGTGTGCGGAGCGGTTGGTACTTTCTTTGGAAGAATGATACAAGCCGCAGTATCAAGGCAACGAGAGTTTTTAGCAGACGCGTCTGCTGTGCAGTTCACAAGAAGTTCAACGGGGATTGGGGGAGCACTTCGTAAAATTGGCGGAGTAACAGAGCTCTCACACAAAACGGCGGAAACTGGCCAGTGCAACCATATGTTTTTCTCCCAAGCAATGCATGCTGTTTTTGCAAGCCACCCGCCTGTCACAGAAAGAATTGCTCGAGTTGAGGGAATCGATGCCCAGTCACTTGAAGCATCGCCGGCACAAGCTGGCGGTACGGAGACGCAGCAAGTTTCAGGTTTCTCGTCTACAAGAGTCTCCAAGGTGGTCAAAGAGGGCTCTGGGGCAACAGAGTTACCGGTAGTTCCCGCTAGGGCTCTTATCGAGAGTATTGATTTGGAAATAATCGCTGCAATTTCAGACCCTTGGAGCGCGCGATTGGTTATATATGCGCTTGTTGCAAGGGGTAATTCTACTTCTCATACATATTTGGCAAAACATATATCGCTTGCAGAATTTACAGAGTACACAGCGCTTCAAGTGCTTTTGGAAAACTCGCAAACCAAACTTCGTCTTCCTATTTTTGATCTTGCGGCGCCGGTGTTACGGCAACTTAGTAAAGAGCAGAAGATTGAGTTTGATAGAACACTTATCGCAATTACAAAGAGTGATGGTGTTGTAGATTTTACAGAGTGGGTTACAGTGGTCGTGTTACGAAAACATTTGTTTGGTGGCAAGAAAGAGATAATCAAAAAGAAAGTACCGATCGCTGCAATCCAAAAAGAAGTTTCACTTGTACTTGGATTTATAACGCGTTGTGGTGGTCTGCAAGACGATCAAAACACGGACGTATACACAAAGGGAATGCGCTTTTTATCTATGAGTCGTGACATTCCAAGTGAAGATAACTGTACCGCAAAAATTATCACGCAAGCGTTGCGAAAAATTCAGTGTATGCGTTATAGCGATAGACAGCGGTTTATGGAAGCGTGCCAAATTTGCGTCACACACGATGGTGTTATAACTGAAAGTGAAAGTGAAGCAATTCGGGCAATTGGCGATTCTATTCACTGCCCCATTCCTTTGTTTCAAAAAGAGTAGTCGTGTGGCGGGTCATTGCCATACTAAAAAAGCACCGCTCATGCGGTGCTTTTTTAGTGAATCTATATTCGTTTTAGTCGATGTTTCGAAGCTCAAGGCCATGTTCTTTAAGTTTTTCATTAATCTCAACAAGGCTTGTGGTACCAAAGTTTTTGATACCCATAAGTTCTGCTTCCGTTCGGATTGCGAGCTCGCCTAATGATTGGATATTAAGTGCTTGTAGTGCTTTTCGAGCCCGAACCGTAAGGTTTAGTGCTGACACCGGTTGCTTTAAAATTTGCTCTGGAGCATGGTTTAATAGTTCTTCGTATCTGTCTTGGTGGACTCTACTTACGTGGCCACCTTCTGCGCCTTGCCCAAGGCGAAGACCGCGTGCTGTAAGCATGTGTTTAATTTCAACAAGCGAAGTTTCGCCGAAGTTTTTATAACTTAACAATTCGTTTTCAGAAACTTTAAGCAAATCGCCTAGTGTGCGGATTTCCATTTTCTTCAAGCAGTTGCGTGCTCGTACAGAAAGCTCAAAGTCTGTAACTGGTGTGTTCATCATTGCAGCGTTCTTCGCTGCATCGCGTGCGACTTCTTCGTCGTAGTACATATCTGTTGAGGATTGCACGTCAACAATGTAGAGCTTCGCTCGTTTATGTGTTGGCTCGGTGTCTAAAATTTGTCGTAAGCATTTTTCTGCGGCGTTCAGATTTCCGCGGTCTTCGTAGATAACCGATAGATTTAACAACGCGTTTATATGCGGTCGTTCTGTTGTTGTTATTTCTTCGTACAAACAAACTGCCTCTTGCTCTTCGCCTACAAGATCTAAAAGGTAAGCGAGCTTGAATTTATATTCCGGGTCGGTTCCGCAAGCAACCGCTTGGCGTAGTTCTTCGATAGCACCTATGCGAAAACCATCTTGTTCGTGTGCTGTTGCGGCTTTAAAATGCAGCGCAGCTTGCTCTGGGTTACCGCCGCCAATTACTGTTTCTAGTCCATGTTGTTGATTCAAAGTAAATTCTCCATCTCTTTTAGAATTGCAACCGTAGATTGTACTAAACCTCGGGCAATTGTGCAAAACTGCCCCAAGGGTTGTTGCTCGCCTGTTGGTTGCTTATTAGTTGCTAGTTGCTAAGGGGGCGGATCTAAAAAGTCACTTATTGCAGCATCTGCCTCGTGCGCGGGCGGTCCAATCGTGAGTGGTGCTGCCCTGCCTGCTTCCCTTTTATAGTCGCCTGTAAGGAGTTGTATTGAACGCCAACCGCCCTTTTCAAACCGTATCGCCATTGTAAAGCCAATAAGAATGATGTATGTGGCGGCTGCAATCCATGGTCCTATCGAGCCTGTTTCTGGAAAATATTCAATTGCTATATACCCACCGCCAACTATAAACACCCAGCTATATATAGCCGTTACAACGCCTGGCCATACGGTATCGCCTGCACCGCGAAGCGCTCCTGTGTACACAATACCTAGCGAATCCACTGTTTGGAACAGTGCAACAAGAATGAGCATATCTGAACCAAGCCTAACTATTTCTTCGTAATCCTCTGGTGAATAGTTCGCTCCACTCACAAACCATTCCATGAAGTCTTGTCTGAACACAACAAAGAGTACGGCGCAAAAGGTCATATAGACCAGCGCAATTCCAACTCCAACTCGCGCGCGCGATACGGCTATATCTGGTTTACCAGCGCCAATAAATCTTCCAACTATAGAGTTCACTGCGACGTTTATACCAACCGCGGGCATAAAACTAAGTTGCAAATATCCAAGCGCAATCCAACCCGCCGCCATCGCGTTTGTGCCATACCTACCAACAAACACAGTCATAAAAATGGCCCAGCATATAATTTCATTTCCCCACTGAATGGCACCGGGCCAACCAATTTTAAAAATTAATCGCATAATTTTTTTGTCTGGTCGCCAAGGCCCCCTAGTATTAAACCGGTTATTAAACGAAGGGCTAAGGAAAACAAGCAGTGGAATAATCATTTCCATAAACATACCAATCACTGTTGCTATTGCGGCCCCTTTCAACCCAAGCGCGGGGGTGCCCTGGATACCGGGTATAAATCCAGGAATTCCTTCTTCTCCAAAAATCAGAATGTAATTCGAAACAACGTTGACGATGTTTGCAAGAATTGTCGAGACGGTTATAACTTTGGGCATGTGCATGCCAAAAAAGTATTGAGAAAACCCTCTGCCTATAAGTAAAAACACGCTACCGGCAAGTGTGTACTGTGCGTATTCCGTTTCTAGTAGAACAAGAGTTGCATCTTCTGGGGATGGGTGAATTGTTCTAAACACAAATGGGATTATGAATATACATGGGACAATAATACATGCCCACGAAAACGATGCCATCCAGCCCGCGGCCCAGGGGTACCGTGGGCCTTCTTCTGGTGATTCAGCTCCAAGGTGTTGACTAACAAATGTATTGACAACCGTTACAACGCCCATGATTGTTGCGATGACCGCGAA
>JABJDN010000030.1 GCA_018665385.1 Phycisphaerae bacterium
TATTTTGTTTTGTAACACCCGTCTCGCCACGCTCATCCGCAAAATGACTGGTGGGGCGGGTTTTTTACTGATTTATAAGTTTGTGAAAATATAGGTATCTGATATACTTTTTTATACCTCCTATATAGTTGACTTCATATCCACGCCTTTTTCATTAGTTAGAATGTATGTAATGCAAAAAATGATAAGTTCACCCAATCGAGTACCTCAGCACATTGCAATCATTATGGATGGTAATGGAAGATGGGCTGAAGCCAGTGGAATGACAAGGTCCGAAGGCCACATCGCAGGTGCTCGTAGTGTTAAAAAAGTAGTTGAACGTTGCGTCGAATTAGGCGTCGAGTATCTCACTCTGTATTCTTTTTCTACTGAAAATTGGTCTCGCCCTGAAGCAGAGATACATGCGTTGATGCAATTGTTACTGGGGCAACTTGCAAGTGAAGCACCAGCTTTAGCAGAGCAGGGGATTTGCCTGAAGCATTATGGTCGCAGAGATCGTTTTTCCGGTGAAGTTATTTCAGCTCTTGATACTGCAGTTGCGTTAACTGCAGCAGGTAAAAAGTTAACTATCGGCTTAGCGCTAGATTATTCAGGACGTAGTGAAATTGAACATGCGGTGAGGCGGCTCGTAGAAGACGGTGTCGATGCAACGCAAGAAAATATCGAGTCTCGGTTGTATACAGCAGGAGTTCCTGATCCAGATTTGTTAATTCGCACTGCGGGTGAAATACGTGTCTCTAACTTTTTGCTTTGGCAAATTGCTTATAGTGAGTTTTATATAACAGAACAATGTTGGCCAGATTTTGATGGCAATTCACTTGATTGCGCAATTGCAGAGTACACTAGCCGTGTCCGGAAATTTGGTACTGTTAAATAACAGTTTGTGAACGTTTCGGGCCAACGCTGACAATTGAGATTGGCAAATCAAGATATTTTGAGATGAAATCCAAGTAGGCTTTCGCGTTTACAGGTAAATCTTCAGGGGAAGTGATGTCTACGATTTCTTCTGACCAACCAGGCAATGTTTCAAAAATTGGTTTAGCAGTTGCTAACTGTTTAGCATCAGGAATAAAGCGTGCGCTTCGCGTGCCGTCTTCAAGTTCGTAAGCAACACAAATTTTCAATTCTTCGAAGCCGCTTAACACATCAAGCAGCATGCATGCGATGGAGGTTGTTCCGCAAATCATCGTTGAATATTTCACCGCTACAAGGTCTAGCCAGCCGCATCGTCGTGGTCTGCCCGTTGTAGTGCCGTACTCGTTTCCTCTGTCGCGAATTTGCTCGCCCTTTTCACCAAGTTCTTCACTTGGGAAAGGTCCTCCGCCAACACGGGTGCTGTATGCCTTCATAATCCCGATAACTTTGTTCATGTATTTTCCAGGAAGCCCAGTGCCTGCATGGATGCCAAGTGCGGAACAATTTGAACTGGTGACATACGGGAATGTGCCATGGTCGATATCTAGAAGACAAGCGTTAGCGCCTTCAAACAGAATAGCTTTGCCATCATTGACGCAGTCGTGCAATTCGTACACAGTGTCAATGATATGTGGTGCAAGCCGTTTTCCGTACGCTGCATATTCATCTGCTAATGCGTTTGCATCTAGCGGAGGCGCGTCTACGCCGAGCGCGGAAAGTTCCGCGCAACGGATTGCGCAAGTGATGCTTAATTTGTCTAGTAGTGTTTCATGGTCGAGTAAGTCGCCCATGCGTATCGCAGTTGCTCTATGAACTTTGTCTGCGTATGCAGGACCGATTCCACGCTTTGTAGTTCCGATGGATTGATCCCCTTTACCAGCAATTTGAGAGAGTTTCCTCTCAAGGGCAGCATCATGCTCCTTGTGGTATGGCATGACAACATGCGCACGGTTTGAAACGCGCAGGTTATCGCCAACTTCAATTCCTCTGTTGCGGAGTGTGTCTATCTCTTTGATCAATTGAACAGGGTCCACTACTACGCCATTTCCAATGATGCATAGTTTCTCTTCGTACAGAATCCCGGAGGGGATTAAGTGAAGGGCGTACTTTTCGTCACCGACGACCACTGTATGACCTGCATTTGCACCACCGTTATATCGCACGATGACATCGTGTTTTGCGGTGAGTAAATCGACTATTTTTCCTTTGCCTTCATCGCCCCATTGAAGCCCAACAATCGCTGTATTTTGCCCTGTGTTCATGGTCGAATTATAGCGGGGGGGGTGGCGGCAGAGTGCAATTAGTGGCGACGAATAACAGTTTCATCATCACTGATGGCAATGGTAAATTCGACTGGACCAACTTGCACTCGGTCTTCATGTATGAGTTTTGCACTGGCCACCACTGAGCCATTATGTAGAGTTTCGCTGTCTGGGTCGCAGTTAACTATTGAAACCGAACCATCTCGGAGTGTAAGCTGGCAGTGGACTGGGGCTACAGTAGGAATGGCTACATGCAAGTCGCATGATCGGCGCCTACCTATGGTCGTGGTGTCTTTATGCACATCGAAAGTTCGACTTGTTCCATCTTTATTCTTCATGAGGAGCTGAATTGCCATTGTTGTTTCCACTTGCCCCTACTATATGCTTGTGATCCCGAACCAGTCCCCCATTCCACTTACCCAGTTTAACAGTGATAGTCACTCTAAGCAAGGGAATTCTGATCGTGCTGAAGGGCATTTGACTGCAAAACGTTGGATTGAAGAGGCTAAAACGGCTGAAGCGTTGTATCTTCACGTTCCTTTCTGTTTTCACAAATGCCACTATTGCGACTTTTATTCCATAGTAGGAAACGAGTCGCAGTACGAATCTTTCGTTGATCAGTTCATTAAAGAACTTACTATTGTGGGTTCAAAATTGGATGAAGTTACAACTATATTTATGGGCGGCGGTACGCCAACGTTGTTCGAAGAGCCGCTGTTTGCCAAAATGCTCAATGCGGTGCATACGCATATTCCTCGTGCAGAAACATGTGAATGGACTATTGAGGTAAACCCTGAAACAATGACTGAAGAGAAGGCAAATATACTCGTTGCAACTGGCGTAAATAGAGTTAGTATTGGTGCACAATCGTTTGACACAACGTTGTTGAAATCTCTCGAGCGTTGGCACGAACCTGAAAGTGTTGCACGTGCAGTTGAATTCGTGACTTCGGCTGGGATTGCTGATTTTAATCTTGATTTAATTCATTCAATTCCTGGGCAGACTAGAGAGCAATTGTTGTTTGATATTGAACAAGCAACTTTATTATCGCCCACGCACATGAGTTGTTACGCATTAACCTATGAACCAAATACTCCATTGCGTACAAGATTAGAGCGGGGCGATATCTCTAGATTAAGCCATGACGACGAAGCGGCGATGTTTCGATTGGTGCGGGAAGAGCTAGTTTATAGGGGGTACGCTCAGTACGAGATAAGCAACTTTGCAAAGCCGGGGCATGCTTGCAAGCACAACATCGCGTATTGGAAAAATAAGAATTGGTGGGCGATAGGTCCATCGGCATCTGGTCATATGAATGGGAGAAGATGGAAAAATACACCTCGGATATCAGAGTATTTGAAATTTGATTCTTTGCCGTCTGTCACAGATGTTGAAGTATTGAACTCTAACGAAAGCGCTGGCGAATCATTCATGCTTGGATTGAGGTTAGTCGAGGGAATGGAAAAAGTTTGGGTAAACGAACTCCTTGAACAATCAGAGGGCAATTGGCGTACAGTAGTTATCGAAGAATCTATTCAAAAAGGGTACTTGGAATGGTTTCGCGATTGCCTTCGTTTTACAGAAGAAGGGCAGTGTTTCGCAGATACAGTCATCACTGCATTGCTCATGCAAGATGATGAGAATACCGATACTACACAACAAGACTAGCCATGACAGAAACAAGCACATTTGGAAATGTAAGAAGAAAACTCGCGCCACTCGTCCGCCCAGTGCTTGAGCATTGTGCTCCGATACGGTACTTAGCTGTAAAACTGTTGAAAATCAAACAAGCTGGAAAATTGCAACGATGTGGAATGGAGTTCGAGTTGCCAAGTGGTGACTTTGGCGTAACTCTCGAGGCGGAATCTACTGGAGAATACGAACCAGTAACAACAAAACTTCTCGAAGAACTTCTTCACGAAGGAATGACATTTGTAGATGTTGGCGCTCATGTTGGCTTGTTCGCAGTGCCTGCAACTAAATGGGTGGGTAGTACCGGGAAAGTTATAGCCTTCGAGCCGCATCCTGACAACTTTGCAATGTTGTCAAGGAACGTTGCTTCTAATTCGAATACCAATAACATTACTGTTGTAAATTCAGCAGTTTCAGATGTTACAGAGATTGTCCATTTGCACATGTCTACTTTTAATACTGGTGATCATCAGCTCTTCCATAAAGGAAAGAGGAATACAGTTGAAGTTGCTTGCACAACTCTTGATTCGTATTTCGATGGGGACGAAAAAATAGATGTTATAAAGATGGATGTGCAAGGTGCTGAAGAAGCGGCTTTTCGGGGAATGCGTCGTGTTTTAGTACGCAACGAGCAAATTAAAGTTGTGTGGGAGTTGTCGCCCAAGCAACTTGAGGACGCAGGTTCAAGTGCGAACAAATTGCTTGAGTGGCTAGAAGGACTTGGCTTTTGTTTTACGATAGTTGATGATGCTACTGGCGAAGTTGCAGGCAGAAGTCTGCAAGAGGTGCTGAGTGGGTGTCCACACGATTCCTATGTAAATATATTGTGTTCTCGTCGTGTTGGATAATGCGCGAGATAAGTCGTGGATTGTTGCTGCGATTTTTTTAGTAGCAGTAGTTCTATTTGGAATACGGTGGTCGTCAGGCATTCTTAACAAGGGGCCCGTATTTGATGAGAAGTACATTACTGTGCCAATTCTCAATATTATTAACGATGGGTGGTCTGTAAAAACTGCAATTGATTTTGAAGAAACAAAAGGGCCAGCAATGATTTGGCCGTATGCGTATGTTGGTAAAATTTTTGGTGGAACGCTTAACGATTTGCGGCTTGTAAGTGTGTGGAGTTCAATCCTTGCCTTGTTAGTGTTGTCATGGATTGCATTACGGAGTGATGTAAGCAAGTATGGTTTTTTACTTGTTGCAATTGGATGGTTGCTATTGCCGTACAACATAGTCTTTAGTGAGATTGTTATGGGCGAAGTCTCCTTTTTACTGCTCTCATTGTTAGCGGTGATGGCTTTCTTGTGGGGAGTAGAGAAACAGGGAACAGCATTACAAAGAATTGCAGGGCCAATGTTGTACTGCCTTGCGGTCATGGCAGCATTGCATAGTCGGATACATGTTGTTGCACTAACAGGCGCGGTTTGTTTTACGGCGTTTGCGATTTTGGGAATACGAAGTTGGCCATGGTGGGTAGCAAGCATTCTTGCTGGACTGCTTCGAATACCGTTATGGATACGCTGGGATGGGCTTGTGAGTCCAGATTATCAATCCTTGCATGGCCTCGGTTTTCGTCTTGAAAGCCTATCGTATTTAGCAGCAGCGATGCTTCCATTTATTGGTGTATTCGTAATCGAAGGCTGGCGGGTTGCAAAAAGTAAATGGTTTATGGTGTGTAGTTTTCTTCTTGGCGTGAGTGTAGTGTTTGTTGCGATGCCGGATTTGTTCGTACCTGAAAGTATAGATTTTGCACATCACAACGAACGTTTTCAAGGGATAGTTGCGAGCGTTCTTCTGCGCTGTTCAAGCGACGCCGTTGTGCATCAATATCTCTTAGCACTATTTGCCGGACTAGGCTTAGCTGGTCTCGCAGGTTTGTGGCATTGCAGAGGCAAGGCAATGCATGCTGCTTCGATTACATTTTGGGCGTTGCTCTTTGGTTGGATGTTGTACGCTTTGACTCGAGGTTTTGTATTCGATAGGTTCTTACTGACTTGGGCATTTCTGCTCCCCATCGTATATGTCCGCGCGTTACCAAAATTTCTTCTTGCCTTGCAATATGTTTTGCTCGCCTGTATCGCCATGTATCTCACAGCCAACTGGCTCTAAATCCCCCTAATTCTATACCCTCTGTGTATACCTTTGAGGAGACCTCAGAGGTATACACAGAGGTTACCTCAGAGGTAATGTAGGTAGTGCTTTATTTATGAAGATATGAACTATTTCTAACCCCTGACGTTTTTACGTTCTCAGAGGGTATTTCAAAATCGTACATTCAATACCTCAGAGGTTGACACAGAGGTGACCTCAGAGGTAATTGGAATAATTGTACTATGCAGTTGGGTCGATTATGCCTGAAGGTGCGGTTTCACCTGCTGCTGCTGCTGCGCCGCCGTCTTGCATTTGAGCTGTAACAAGTTGTGCTATTTGCACAAATCTGCTTTGCAACTCACTTATCAACTGGGTGATTTCGGTTGATTCTTCTTCTGTAACATTGCCCTCAGTTTTTACTTTGAGCATTTCAAGAAGATCGATTGCGAATTTTGAACCTTCTAAATCAACCATAACTCCATTACCGGATGGATCTTGGTGCATTCCAAGCCCCATAAGTGCTTGTGATGCAAGGATCCCTAGCAAGCCTCTGAAATCAGGCTCGGGCATTTTTCTTTGTTCTGCATTATCTTCAACTTTCTGTTCCGCCTCAGAAAGTCGTTCTTTTGCTGCCTGGGCCTCAGCTTTCCAATCGCTATCAACTTGAATTTCAGGTGTATTTTGTTCTTGAGTCATTCTTTGCTTTGCTCCAAAAAAGTGGGGTGAGAAATCTCGTAATCGCACAGTATACGTGACTTTCTATCGTACAATGCGTAGTACTTATGCGATGGACTGCAAGTCTTATTATTTTCTGTACTGCTGGATGCTCTGGCCCACTCTCTGTAATCACAAAGCAAGTGAATACTATAGATACCGCCGATTTTTCAATTGAGTCACCTTCTACTGAACAAGTAGAAATAGATTTCCCTGTTGATTCTATTGAACAAGTAGTTGAAGATATTGATGAAACCGCAATTATGGTTGA
>JABJDN010000016.1 GCA_018665385.1 Phycisphaerae bacterium
AATCATTGCTTGGCGACTTGATGCAACTTTCATGCTACCCATTGTGAGCGTCCAGTCATCGTTCAAGTTCATGGAACCATTTGCCCAACCAGCATCGTTGTTGTTCGCACCGTTACTAAACAAGTTTTCGCGGATATCAAAGGAGTAATCTCCTGCGATTGTGCCTGACATGTGCCACCATGAGCGCTGGTTGTTGAAAGCCCATTGTGAGCCATCGACTGGTGCAACAGCTGCGTCATTATCTGTGCTAGTCCAACGTGTTTGAAGAAGGCCATTGATTTTCAATGACCAGTTGCCGTCTGCTGAGCCAACTGTGAAACCACCATTGTAACCAGCAGTTGCGCCGGAACCTTGAAGTGATGCACGAGTATCTGCGTCAGCAAGAACGTCATGTACGAGGCCACGAATTTCGTCTGCACGAGTATCGTTAAGCCAATTTGCATTAGTGACAGCTGAAAGTTCGGAGATCCGAGTTTCAGCAGCCTCGAGGCGAGCTTGAAGGTCAGCGTTCGTATCGCTACCGGCAAAGCTAGCACTAGTGAGCGTCAGTGTAGCGACGCCGAGAAGGTAAAGGTGACTCATATGTCATCTCTCCTGTATAAATCGAACGCGTCAACCGACTCCCGTGGCGTAGCGTTCTAACCATCCATCCGTCCGCATTTTTCCAGCCAACACGGCTGGAACGAACGATTGTTCCCTATCGGTCTACAGTGACCGAAAAGTTGAAGGCGGAATAATAACTAGTTCTGAGAATTTGGCTAGACCTCCTGCATAAAACATGCAAAAAAACAATGCAAAACAATAAAAAATGACCGTAAGTCACTCCTGTACAACTACTTATAGCCATTCAACAAATCTCCTTTTTTCCCCGTCCGATAACTGCTTTTGTGACGTTCTTATAATCGCATTTTTCTTAATAAACCCTTCTAATTCGGCTATAGAAGCCATTCCTGCGCATCCAGAACCGCCCAATTTTTGCTGCGTTATCGGAACTAACATTTTTTTGTATCCACGACGCCTTGCTTGCACTACTCTTTGTTCAATTTGTGGCACGCTTCTAATCTCTCCGCCCAAACCAACTTCACCTATGACGCATATATTTGACGGCAGCGCCAGACCCATGGAGCCGCTCATCAGTGCAACGCATACAGCAAGATCAACTCCGGGTTCAATAAGTTTCAATCCACCAACTGTACTCGTATAGATATCTTGGTCATTCAATTCGATGCCTGCGTGCCTTTCAAGAGCAGCAATAAGCATCGGGAGCCTTGCCCCATCTAATCCGTTTGATCGACGACGCGCTTGCCCGATTGTTCCTTGCGCAACAAGCGCTTGCACTTCTATTAACAGGCAGCGAGAACCATGCAACGCTGGGCACACTATGGCGCCTGCACGCGGGGGCGCTTCGGGGTCAAGGTACGCTGCTGCATCGTTTACTTCTACGAGTCCCTTTTGTCCCATCTCGAACAAACCAATTTCAAGCGTTGTACCAAATCTATTTTTTGCGCCTCGCAAGCCTCGAAGTGCGTAATGCCGGTCCCCTTCAAAATTCAATACAACGTCCACTAAGTGTTCAAGCACGCGGGGACCCGCAAGCTGTCCTTCTTTTGTTACGTGACCCACAATCATAACTGCCATGTCTAGTTTTCTTGCAAGGTAGACGAGTTCAAGGCAACACCGTTTAATCTGCGACACACTGCCGGGTGTTGAATCGACATCCTTTCTGTACACCATCTGTATGGAATCAATGATTAACAGTTTTGGGCGAATCTTTACTACCTGCGCTGTGATTCGCTCTAGATCTGTATCTGAGAGTACGTACACACCCTCAAGGCTACCATCCTTAAAACTCTCGACTACTCGTTCACCACGCAACTTGCACTGGAATGCCGATTCCTCGCTTGTTGCATAGAGTACGTTTGTCCCTTCGTCGTTCGCTTGCACTGCACCAATCGCAGCTTGCATCATCAGTGTCGACTTGCCAATTCCAGGGTCGCCGCCTATCAGCACAACGCTTCCTACAACAAGCCCGCCACCGAGAACCCTGTCTAACTCCCCTATGCCTGTTTGCAGGCGCCCAACGTTTGGCGCTTCGATAGCAAGCAATTCAATTGCTTCTGCGGAGCCACCAAATTCATCGACTGTTTGCGCAAATGCGGCTGATGCGCAGTGCGGTTCTTTCGCGATTTCTATTTTCTCTACGATTGAATCCCATACTCCGCAATGCGAACACTTCCCCATCCATGTTGGTGTCATCGCGCCGCACTCTGTGCAGCAGAACGTTGCTTTTTGTTTTGCCATGGGTTGGATACTACTCGCACTGTATGACGACCTTGCGTCAGTGTGCTGTATTTCTTTTCTATGCGGAAGCGAAGGGTTGCATGGCTACGGCCAGTCCCTATGTGAAATCAATCATTTCATTGCAATAAATCAGATATCGCCCAGACAAAGTACAGTGAGGAACTGCTCTTGTGGAGCAGACTTCAATCATCGTTGCGACCAAGCCCACCGCGACCATTCCCGAATAGATGAACGCTTTTGCTTCTTGCTTACTTCTGGAAATTGCCCCTGTTTGCCAAACGCTGTTTCATTGCGCCATGCAAGATAACTCCCCTTGCCGGTTCTTCCTTTGCAGCGAATAAACAACGAGAAGGATACCCAAAGGCCACCAATCGTAGCTACAACGTGCTTCATGATTTAGTTGCAGTACTCGCTGGAGGACTAAAACGGCTGCCAAGCAGACCAATACGCTTGTTTGTGTCGTTGGTCGGAAGTAATGGCCGTGCAACAGCCATTATGACAAGCGCGAGTATGGAACCCGTCCAGAGGTACGGCTTCCACCCGAAGTACATATATATAGATACGATGAGAACCAGCAAAAGCGATGCTGGAATCATGCCTTCCCAGGCAAGTCGCATCAATTGATCGAACCGGAAGCGTGGCAGTGTCCATCGAACCATCATTGCCAGGAAGACTAGCAAGAAAATTTTGCCGAGCACAATACCAAATTGCAATGCCACCATTAATATTCCACCAGAGGCTGGAAGGTCGTACCCTGTTATTGGGTTGAGTGACCAGCCACCTAAGAAAAGTGTTGTGAAGAATGCAGCACCAACAAACAAATGAATGTATTCGCCCATAAAGAAGAGCGCCCAGCGCATGGATGAATATTCTGTATGCCAACCACCTACAAGCTCTTGTTCCGCTTCCGCTAAGTCAAACGGCGCCCGATTGGCTTCTGCAAGAAGACAAATGTAAAACAAAATAGCAACAAGGGGTTGCTGCACAATATTCCATTGACCATGCAACTGCTGCGCAACTATAGTCTCTGGCATCAATGTGCCCGCAGTAAGGACTACACACAATAATGCAAGTCCCATTGGAATTTCGTAACTAATAATCTGCGCGCTTGCACGCAGTCCACCTAAGAATGAATACTTGTTGTTGGAAGCCCAGCCACCAATTGCAACACCGTACGCCCCAAGGCCAGCAGTAGCAACTATGTAAATTACCCCAATGTTTATGTTGGCGTCCATAATGGCAATCGTTTCATCACCAAGTTCTAAACCGCCAGCCCAAGGGATGACTAAGAAACCAATCATCGCTGGGATTACAGTAAGTGCTGGGGCCAAAGAAAACAAACCCTTGTCTGCGCCCTTCGGAACAAAATCTTCTTTCATGAATAATTTCAAGCCATCTGCAATTGGCTGCAACAAGCCGAATTTGCCAACGCGGTCTGGTCCAACACGGTCTTGCACCCATGCGCACACCTTACGTTCAAGCAAAATGAAATATGCCGCAGCACCTAGAGCTAGGTGCAAAATAACTAATATCACGACTACTGAAGTAAGAAGTTGTGGCGTTATCCAAGTTGGGACCCATTCTGGCATAGAGTGCTAATTATAGCTTGAATGTGACCGTCAATCCTATACCCGTGGGTACAACAGATAATTAATTATCTGCTGTTACACCTTGCGATTTGACCGTAACTTTATTTTCGCTGAAGTAATCTTGCAAAGCAGATACTTTCCAATCCCCACCACGAAGTGCTTCGATTGCTTGCACTGCAGCCCGAGCACCTGTCATTGTTGTAAGCATTGGAATTCGTGCGCCTACTGCCATCGCGCGAATCTGACCTTCGTCAGTCTGCGCGCCAGTGCGGGTTGGCGTATTAATGATCAGGTCAATCTCACCGTTCCTAATCTTGTCGAGGATATTTGGGCGAGAGCCTTCGGAAATTTTTCGGATGATTGTCGTATCTACACTGTGCTGGGCGAGCAAGTCGCGCGTCCCTTGCGTTGTGTGTACAGTGAATCCCATCGAAACCAATGAACGAGCAACTTCTACTGCGTGCACTTTGTCACTTTCACGAATCGAAAGGAACACTTGCCCGCTCGTTGGTAATGCTCTGGACACCGCCATTTTCGCTTTTGCGAGTGCAATTGGAAGGGAACGGTCCATTCCCATGACTTCACCAGTTGAACGCATCTCTGGACCAAGGACAACATCCACTCCAGGGAATTTTTCAAACGGAAAAGCGGGTTCTTTCACAGCATAGAAACCTGTATGTGGAATTTCTTCCGTACCAAGTTCATCAAGCGATGCGCCCATCATAACTTTTGCAGCAATACGCGCCCACTTTTCGCCTTTTGCCTTTGCCACAAATGGAACTGTTCGAGATGCTCGAGGATTTACTTCGATGACATAGATCGATTCGTCTTTCACTGCAAACTGCACATTCATCAACCCTCTCACCTGCAGTCGCTTTGCCATAACACACGCTTGGCGTTTGAGCTCTGCAATAATTGATTTTGGTAACGAAAACGGGGGCAACACGCAAGAGCTATCTCCACTATGAATACCTGCTTGCTCGATATGCTCCATGACACCACAGACGATTGCCCGATGAGAATCTGTTGGCAAGTGTACTTGTTTAGAAGATGTTGCTTCGTGGGGAATAAAATCTGCGACGACATCAATATCAATTTCAATAGCTTCAGATAAAAATTTGTCAATCAAGACTGGTGCGTGTTCAAGTTCGGAAACATCTACAGCGGATTTCATGTAATACCGCAGTGCAGTTTCATCGCTGCAAATTTCCATACCGCGACCACCCAATACATAACTTGGTCGGACGAGCACTGGGTACCCGATGGCTCCTGCGGTTCTGATTGCATCTTCTAAGGAATACGCGATGCCATTTTCAGGTTGCAGCAGGCTAAGTTCGTCAAGCATAGCTTTGAATCTGTCGCGGTCTTCCGCTAAGTCAATTGCTTCTAAGCCCGTTCCAATAATTGGAACACCCGCTTTTGAAAGGCCGTGCGCTAAGTTCAAGGGTGTTTGCCCGCCAAACTGTACGATGGCGCCCGCGACATTACCAGAACGGTCTGTAATCTCGGAACCACCGCCATTGAGTCGCTCAAGAATATTCAATGTATCTTCAAGGGTTAATGGCTCAAAAAATAGTAAATCGCTTGTGTCAAAATCTGTGCTTACCGTCTCTGGATTGGAATTCACCATAATGGATTCAAAGCCCATTTCACTTGCTGCAAACGATGCTTGGCAACAGCAGTAGTCAAACTCGATACCTTGCCCAATTCGGTTCGGCCCGCCACCAAGAATCACGATTTTTTTCTTGTCACTTACTCGAACTTCGTCGTCGAACAGTTCTTTGCCATCAACAGAATGCAACGGTTGCTCGTACGTTGAATAGTAGTATGGCGTAATCGCTTCAAACTCTGCTGCGCAGGTATCGACAAGTTTGAATACAGGTTCAATGCCA
This sequence comes from Phycisphaerae bacterium, assembly GCA_018665385.1. Taxonomy (GTDB): domain Bacteria; phylum Planctomycetota; class Phycisphaerae; order Phycisphaerales; family SM1A02. The sequence continues at coordinate 5,783 of JABJDN010000016.1, forward strand.
ACTTCTTTTCGCCTTGCTCGAACGGCAAGAATAGAATCTGTAGAAACTCTATCCGTATACACGTAGGCAAGTTGCGGGTCAGAGTACCCCATCTCCTTTGCTTTACGCAAAGTTTCTACAGGAACTTCTTCAAGTGAGTTGTATTGAAGCAATACATCTTCAAACTCAACTAGTTGTGCAAACTGGTCAAGGAACCACGGGTCAATTTTTGTCAGTTCAAATATCCGTTCTTCAGACCAGCCCATTTTCATTGCGTATCGAACGTAGTACAAGCGCCCTTGGCTTGGCACAGTGAGTTTTCGTATTAACGTGTCATCTTCTATGGGCCATTCGACTTCTTCGTCTCCACGTTGCGAGCGTAGCCAACTGTCGTTTTTATCAAGGCCATACCCGAACCGTTTTACTTCCATAGAGCGAATTGCCTTTTGGAAACTTTCCTTGAACGTTCTGCCTATGCTCATCCCTTCGCCAACCGATTTCATTTGCGTTGTTAAGGTCTCGTCTGCCTCTGGAAATTTTTCGAACGTCCAGCGTGGCATTTTTGTGACAACATAATCAATTGACGGTTCAAAGCAAGCCGAAGTTGTTTGCGTAATATCGTTCCGCAATTCATCTAGGGTGTACCCAATAGCAAGTTTTGCTGCAACACGTGCAATAGGGAAACCTGTTGCTTTTGACGCAAGTGCGGAACTGCGAGATACTCTAGGATTCATTTCAATAACTACTTGCTCACCGTTTTCTGGATTAACCGCAAACTGCACATTGGAACCGCCCGTATCGACGCCAACTTCTCGCATAATTGCGATTGCGCCATCGCGCATTCGTTGGTACTCCTTATCCGTCAACGTGAGAATAGGCGCAACAGTAATCGAGTCGCCTGTATGCACTCCCATTGGGTCTATGTTTTCTATGCCACAAACGATTACGCAGTTATCGTTTCTATCGCGTACTACTTCCAGTTCGTATTCTTTCCAACCAAGAAGTGATTCATCGATAAGAATTTGGTCAATCATCGACGCTTCAATTCCGCGCCGCACAATATCTTCAAACTCGTCGAGGTTGTATGCAATGCCCCCGCCAGTACCGCCAAGTGTAAAGGCTGGGCGTATGATGGCAGGCAAACCGATTTCTTTTAAAAATGTCCTTGCTTCCTCTATCGTTGAAACAGTTGCGCTCTTTGCTTGGTGTAAGCCTGCGCGATTAACCACCTGCCTAAATTCTTCCCTGTCTTCCGCTTTGAAAATTATTTCCCTTGTTGCGCCGATCATTTCAACACCGAACTCTGCAAGAGTTCCAAGCTCATCTAACTCGCATGCACAGTTCAATGCCGTTTGCCCACCAATAGTAGGAAGCAGCGCATCAATAGGGGTTCCAGCATCGCGCTCACGTTCAAGCACTTTGCGGACCGCTTCGGGGGTAATGGGCTCTATGTACGTACGGTCTGAAAATTCAGGGTCCGTCATAATCGTGGCAGGATTTGAGTTCACCAATACAACACGAAAGCCCTCTTCTAGGAGGGCTTTACACGCTTGAGTGCCTGAATAATCAAATTCACATCCTTGGCCAATGACGATGGGTCCTGAGCCTAGGATTAGTATCGAATGAATATCTTCTCTTCGAGGCATAATTCGTAGTAGTTTGCAAAAGCAAACTTGTGGCAGGATATCGGTGTTTGCCTCTCTCGGCTAGCATACAGAGAATTAAATGTTCATCTTTACCATTTTCATCGTAAGTACCCTCATTGGAATCTTCCTGATTCAACAATTTCTCATGCCTGTTCTCACAAGAACCGTAATGGGAGACGCCCCTACTGCGATGCTCTGGCTCTTAAATAGGGCGTACCTTCGTTTAGTGCACCATGTACAAGCATTTGGCGTTAATATTATTCCCAAGACGGTACATCCCGGGAAACTCATCGTCGTCTGCAAACACCAGAGTCCAATTGACCCGTTGCTTGTGCAATCGCAATGCAGGTTCAAAATTCGTTGGCTCATGGCAAAAGAATTCATGGTTCCATCGCTTGATTTCATTTGGAAACACTCCCAAGTCATCCCCGTCGCTAGAGATGGTCACGATAGCGCCGCTTTAAGAATTGCCCTTCGGTGCCTTCGCAACAATGAAGTCATTGGTATCTTCCCTGAAGGCGGAATCCATAGCCCAAGAAATGCCATTCATCCATTCGTAGATGGCATTGGTGCGATGGTTGCAATCTCTAAAGCGAAGGTATTACTCGTTTCAGTGGACGGCACACCACAGAACGATGAGATGATGCAAGCGGCATTTGAGTCATCGCATTCCAAAGTCACGTTCATAGATCTAATCGAATTCCCAGAGAATGCAACAAAAAATGAAATAACCGATGCCCTTCGTGCCCGTTTAACCGAAGCAACTGGTTGGTCGTTGGTAAACTAATACTGTGATTACCAGAATTCGCGGACAACTTGCAGAACTTACCGAACGCTCTGCCTTGATTCATATCGATGCAATGACGTATGAGTTACTCGTACCTGCCTCGGATGTGCCCACCCTTCTTGGATTGATAGGTACTGAAGTGGAGTTTTACACGTTGCATTTTCTAGAAGGCCAATCGCAGGGTAGTTCGTTTACCCCGCGACTCATCGGGTTTTCTAGCGATCGGGACCGTTCTTTTTTTGAGCTCTTTACGACTGTAAAAGGCATCGGAAATAAAAAAGCACTGCGTGCGCTTGTTCGTCCCTTTACTGAAACAGCTTCTGCAATTGCGAATAAAGATGCAAGCGCCCTCGTTGGTCTTCCTGAAATAGGCAAGCGATCTGCAGAAACGATCATCGCTGAGTTGCACGGGAAAGTAAATGTGTTTGTCGGAGAGTTCGCCTCTACGATAGAAGTCACAATGCCAGCATGCAGCGAAGACGCAATTAGTATGCTCGTTCAACTTGGCGAAACGAAACGAGACGCAAAACGACTTATCCAACTTGCAGTTGAATCACTTGAGACTGTTGATTCTGCTGACCAACTTGTACAAACTTCGTTCCAACTCAAAGGCAAACTATGAGACACGCAATGATTATGGCTGGTGGAAGCGGCACAAGGCTATGGCCAATGAGCCGAGGCGACACTCCAAAACAACTCATCGGATTGTTTGACGGAAAATCGCTTCTAGAAATCGCTGCATCTAGACTTGACGACATTGTCGACGAAAAACAACAATGGATTTGTACAAATCAAAAACACAGAGAAGCCATCTGCGCAATGTTAAAAATACCTTCTGCGCAATTACTTGGCGAGCCAGAACCACGCGACACACTAAACGCAGTTGCGTTCACAGCTGCAGTCTTACACAAACTTGATCCTAGCGCAACTTTTGCCGTCCTCACAGCTGACCATATCATTAGACCGCAAGACGAATTTAAACGGTGCCTTTCCATGGGCTTTGATTTGGTGGAAGAAGACGCTTCAAGGTTTGTTACATTTGGAATTACCCCAACCTTTCCAGCAACAGGATATGGGTACGTTGAACTTGGAGATTCCATTCGCGATGGTGCGAGAGAGTGCAAACGGTTTGTTGAAAAACCTGATGAACAAACAGCTGAAGAATATATAACCTCTGGTAATTTTGCTTGGAACAGCGGCATGTTTATTTTTCATGCAAGCACATTCCTTGACGCACTCAAACGCTTACAACCCGAGTCGTATGCTGGCATCGCAAAAATTGCAGATGCATGGGGCACAAGCGAACAAGAATCTATCCTTCAAAAGGTGTACCCTACACTTCGAAAAATTAGCGTGGACTATGGCATGATGGAGCCTGCTTCGACTGATCCATCTGTTTCCATTTGCACAGTACCTATGGATGTAGAGTGGCTTGATGTTGGCTCATGGCCTAGCTACGGGGATACACTTACCGCAGACACCGATGGAAATCGGAGCGACACAAACGCCATTCATCTCGATTCCAAAAATGTCATCTGCGTTTCTAGCGAGAAATCGCACACAATTACAACGATCGGGTGCGCAGATTTAGTTGTTGTTCATACTGACGACGCAACACTCATCTTCCCTGCTTCAGAAGCGCAGCGTGTAAAAGAAATGCACAGCATAGTCCCACCAGAATTACAATGAGGTACATCGCTGTGGATCTAGGCGACAAACGCACCGGCATTGCAGTGGGTGATGATGAACTTCGCATGGCACAACCTGTTTGCGTTCTTGACGTTCCCATCGGCGAACAACTTGTCGATGCCATCGTCAAAACCATTGCGCAGCAAGGCGTAGACGCAATAGTCATGGGACTTCCACTGAACATGGATGGATCACCAGGACAACGCGTTACAATTACCAAGCACTTTGCAGATTTATTGCAAACTGCAACGGGCATGCCTATTCATTTTCAGGATGAACGATTAACTAGTTCGGCTGCAGAAGAAAAACTTTCTCAATCTGGAAAGACGCACAAGCAAAAGAAAAAAGTTCGTGATGCGATTGCGGCTGCTGAAATTCTCAGCGATTTCTTGCTTTAGGTACCGCAGACATATCGATGCACGACGCCGCCAAGCATGGATGAGTCCAACTCTTGCTTATCTTGCCCGCCATCAACTACTAGCCAAGTAGTGCATCGATCAAACAACTCCGAAGGAAGCTCCGAAGCGTCTCCTGTACACACACAACAATCAACATCTTCTACGGTTGTTTCGTCTAATCGAAAAACGTGTTCAGCATCTATGCCGGAATGCGTAGCAATCGCTATCTGCGCTGAAATGTCACCAGGAACATCACCAAAAAACCAAACTTTCATTTTTGCCCAAGGCATAGCACGCATATTTGGATCGCACATCAAATACGTATAAAACGTGTCCAACTCGTCCGCTTCACTGAGTGCAAGTTTGAACTCGCCCTTGGTGGTAATGCTTTCAAAAGCAACAGCAATCAGTGCTTTTGTGCACTTATCTAACCGAGTATCTTCGCAAGGCGATTCCACAATTCGCTGGGTCATTTGCTTTGCGTTTTCTTGTTTTGTATATTTGGCAGACTCAGTTTTTCTGCAATAAAATCATCTATCTCTCTGATGACCGTTGTACGAAACACTGCGCCATGATCACCATTTTCCATGACGCGAACCATTGCATCAAACTCTTTTTCCTCAAACATTTTTTTCATTTCGATGACTGGCTGCTCTAAATAAAATGTGTCAATGCCACCGGCGATGATATTTATTTTTCCAGCAAGTTTTGGAGACAGTTCATCCCAATCATCTTCTAAAATTTTACGGATGTCGTACTGCTTCCAGTATTCAACAACTTCGGGATTAACAGCACCCGTTTCTCTATCGAACATCTGTGCCGGTCGACCATCTTCGCCTTTTGGGCTAAACACCCATTCAAATGAACCGATTTGTCCGCCATCTTTTATAACATCATCCATTGCAATAAACCCGCGTGAGAAAAGTACGGGAGTTGTGCCACGGCGCCCTAGTGGTCGTTCTTCACCGTTTTCATCTGTGTACATGTTCGCATTTTCTGCATACAAATCTGGCGTTTGGAAATAATGAAAGTCAAGCGGGTCTGGAGCAAGCGACCAAACACCATTAAAGAAATCTGGGTTTTGCACTTGCAACCACATTGAGGACCAACCGCCAGAGGAATGCCCTGCCAAAAAACGCTTTTCACCAGAACCGCCAAGGTTGTATGTCTTTTCTAAGTACGGAATGAACTCTTCGATAAGTGCGGTCATTCGTGGACCGTTGTTCGCTGAGTCAGCAAACACATGGTGTCCGGAATATGTTTGTGCATTTAAAATCACTCGGCAAATTTGGTCGTCGTAATCAGAAGCCGTAAAATACGCTTTCATCATTCGAGCGCCATGGTGGTCGCTTCCAAAGCCTCCTATCCAGTACATCACTGGGTACGGTTCTTCCCGGCCTGGGTCATAATCGTCTGGAACTATAACACAACCGCCATGCAAAATTTCTTTTCCATGAAATGTTGACAGCATCGGGCTTGGCACATCTACTAGCCGTAAATTTTTATGTTCTTTCCATGTTCTATCTGGAACTTCATTTGACAATGCAAGAGTAACTTCTATTGCACCTGATTCCATGTTGAACTCAACTGCATCGCTGTACAAGCCACCATGTACTGCAAGTAACGAACGTTCTGCGTTCGCCCTAAACACAGCAACTGCTTTCCAACCACCTTCCTCAAGTGTCGAAGGACCGCCTTGCATGCAATCTGCAGAATCATCCACAAGAAGAACATCGCCAGCAGACCAATCCTGAACGTCAACGGCGAAGAACGGCTCTGGGTTCCACCAATTAGGTCCACTAAGCGGAGGAACACGGCCCTGGGTGAGCATGACATACACTCTGCCGTCAAGCGATTCGCCAACTGCACCATCGTGTGTTATTGCAAACTCAACAGTCGCAACAGGTGCAGTTACGACAGGCGCGTGTAGTACACAAAGGGAGGTGAAAAAAACACTCAACATGTCGATGCTCCATTATTGCATTTGGTTGCCCATGCTAAAGCTAAGAAGCTTGCAGCTAGAAGTAGTGCGCCGTTCGCTTGATGTGCTGTGGTAGTGATAACTTCGTACAGAGGAACAGTGCTGTCGCCCTTGGCAAGAATGATAACGACGAGAGCGCCACCACCCAAAAGTAATTGCGCCATGACAAGGATGTGCAGAAGTACACCCGTTTTTTTTAACGTAATATTGCCTCTACCCATATATCGAATTCCTACGACAATTGCAAACACAAGGACTATCACTGCGAATGCTATGTGGGTATAAAGAATGTGGGTTGCTTTTTGGGCAAGAACTTCGTCGCCCATTGTATGCCTGTACGCGGCACCAAGAATTAACTGTAAAAACATTGCTAGACATAGGAGTGATGTCCAACGCAAATCGCCGCGCTTTGTTGCATTATGGGCTTCATTCCGGTTTGCCATAAACTGTGCACACAGAAAAACAAAGCTAGCAAAAATTAATTGGCCCACAACACCATGCACAATGCCAAGCAAAAGATTCGGCTGTAGTAACTCTCTATTTTGTTCAAGCGTAAAGAGTCCTGTTACACGCAAACCACCCATTAGACCTTGTAAACATACAAACAGGAATATAAGAATCGCTATTGTTCTAACGAATGAATTTGCATTCCAAAACCATACACAAACAACCATGATGAGCGACACTAGCCCAACAAACATTCCTGTTAAGCGATGTGCATGTTCAAAAAAGACGCCCGGCTTCTCAGGGTCTTGGGCAACCATTTCAGTTAATGGGTACAACAACATATTGTGGCCATAACTATTTGGCCAATCTGGAACTGCCAGTCCTGCTTCCATTCCAGTGACAAGCCCGCCGGTAATGAGCATAAGAAACACAAGCGTACTGGCAACTGCAAGAAAGCCGACATGCCAATCCATTTCGCAAGTGCAGTCTTTGAGTTGGCCATGCAACAGTGAGCCTACTACCCCAAGTGCAATAGATCCTACAAAGAGACCTCCAGCCCACAATGCCCCTAACGACAACATGTCGCCAGGTGCTTGTCCGCCAACAATAGAACCAATGAGTAGCAAGTTTATAAGTGCTGAAACAAAACCAATCCATGCGCCCTCGATTCGAGATTTTGCGTGCCTTGATGCCACTGGTATACAGAGCGCCGCAAGTACAAATAGGACTTCGCCACCAGTTTTCCCTGAAAAAAGAAGAGCAATGTACGAGAAGACCCACATAGCTGTTGTAGCACCAAGGGCAAGAGTGAGTATTCTTGCCATGCTTTGATTTGGCTTGTTTGTCATGGGAATAGGTATACTAACGGGTTCGATGGAAGATACTGCACCAATCAACGCAACACCCGCTCCAAGTATGGAAAAACCCTCTATTGTGAGCCTGTACAGCGATTTATCAAAGCTACGCCTGAGTATGCTCGTAGTCGTAACCACCGGGGCTGGCTTCATTCTCGCAAGCCCACTCGGCATTGATTGGCTCGTTTTTCTTTGGACGATTA
>JABJDN010000154.1 GCA_018665385.1 Phycisphaerae bacterium
GATTCAATTAAGTTTAACATGGAAATTTCAACTTCTGCCATTGCTTTAAGAACTGTAAGTTCCCAATTTAAATATGCCTCACTTGTTTTTTCTTCTTGGATTTTAATCTGGTTTTTAATTCGATTTCCATTGAAAATATCCCATGAAATTGTTGGGCCAAAACCATATGTCCTGCTATCCCATCGAATCAACGTATCTACGGTTGTTGCTTCATAGCCAAATGAGCCCGAAAGTGATAATTTAGGGTACAAGTTTGACATCGCTGAGCCTACAAGTGCAGTTTGTGCCGCGAGTGTTCTCTCTGCCTGACGAATATCAGGGCGTCTGCGAACAAGATCCGCTGGAATGCCAACTGCAACCTCAGGCTTCGCCCTTGGTACTGAGCTGATGTTTGATAGCCGTTTCTCTATTGTCTGTGTATCAGTGCTTAAGAGAATTGCGAGCCGAGCATATTGTTGAACAAGTTGCATTTCTACATCGGGCAATTGAATACTATTTTGATCATACATTGCACGCTCTTGCTCAAGGAATGTTTTACTGATGATGCCCTGCTCGTATTGGCTTTCAATAAGTGAAAGCATTTCTTTAAGTGTTGCCAAAGATTGCTTGATGAGTTCTTTGCTAATTTGCAAAACTCGAATAGTAATGTACGTCGATGCAACTTCTGCTCGAATCGTAATGAGCACGTCTCTGTAATGCTCTAACTCTGCGCCCTCGGTTGCACTGGCTGCTTCAATGTTTTTTTCTATTCCTCCCCATAAATCAAGTTCCCAACTTGAGTCTAACCCTACTGCGTAGTCTTCGACTGACTTTGTTTGAACGTTTGGAATGGCCGACAAGGTGGGAGAATTATCGCTTGCTTGCTGACGTTCTGCGCGCCCTTTTACGGAAATATCTGGTATTAATTTTGCAGAAGCTACGCCATATGCTGCTCTTGCTTGCAATAAATTTGAAACAGCAATTTTTAACGTAATATTATTTTTTTGTGCATCTTCGATGAGTTTTACAAGTTCTTCATCATCAAATCGGAGCCACCAAGAACGTACTTGATTAGTATTTGTTGTAAAATCATTTTCAATTGCACGTTGCCACGCATCTGCAACAGGAATTGTCATCGTGGGCTTTTTGTACGTAGGACCAACCGTGCAACCAGCAAGTGCGATCATGCAAAAGCAAAGTATGGAAAAATATTTTACAGCATTGAGTTGCATTTTACTATTTTATATGCAGACAATATTTTGTGCTACCTGCGATGAAGACCGTTACAAACTTAACTTCTCATAGTTGTGCAATAGACATCCGTCGTTGCAGATACACTGGCTAGGTCCTTTGCTTGATGTTGTACTACAAAGGTAGATAAACATGTCAATTCTTGCGAAAAGCGACAGACTTCACCTTAGTCCCACGGGGCCCATGCAGCAATAACAAGCAGTAAAGTTGATGCACTCATCTTTTTTTAGTCCCCGACCTTCTGAACATTTCGCGCGGCTTTGCCTTGTTCGGGCGTCATCACAATTCTGAAGCCCACATGGCTCATCGCGCTATCGGGAGTTGTTGATATCCGCGCACTTGGACGGTAGCTCGAGCAATAACTCGGGTGGCAAAGGAATGAGCCCCCTCGTTGGATGCGAGTTACCGGCGCATATGGATTTTGCCTGTCATCAGTTTCTTGCGGACCCTGAGGATTCTTGACTACTTCGTCCTCGCCAAGCCCGATACTACGGCGCGTGTACTCATCCGCACGATATCGGTCAAGACACCATTCCCATACATTCCCCGCCATGTCATACAATCCGTACCCGTTTGCGGGGTAACTGCCAACAGGTGCTGTACGTACGAATCCATCTCCCTTGTCATTGCGTGTGGGAAAAGTTCCCTCCCAAATGTTTGCTCGCGAAGAATCTACTTGCTCATTGCCCCAAATAAATGGCATGTCAGAAATACCACCTCGTGCCGCGTACTCCCATTGAGATTCGGTTGGCAATTCACCACCAAACCATTCGGCGTAGGCTCTAGCATCTTCCCAAGCTACATGTACTACCGGGTGATCCATCTTATTTTCAATTGAAGACTTTGGTCCCTCCGGATGATGCCAACTAGCTCCAGTAGTCCAGACCCACCACTGCGAATAGTCGCGTGTATCCCGAACCTCAGCAGGTTGACAAAAGACGATCGAACCTGGCAACAGCATGTCCTCAGGAGGTTGTTTCGTCCCTGGTGGAACCTGCGTTTTGATTAACTCCCAATCAACGGGCCGCTCCGCTACCGTTTTGTATCCCGTTGCATCAACGAATGTTTTAAATTGAGAGTTGGTGACCTCGGTCTTTTTGATAAAAAATCCATCGAGTGCCACGCGGTGAATTGGCAATTCGTCGTGTCGAGTTTCTGGACCTACTCCACCCATTTTAAATTCTCCACCTGCAATCCAAACCATTCCCTCCGGTGCCTGGGAAGATGGTATCAGGCCGGCTGCGTTCAGCGCAACCAAGAGGCTCATACAACAAGTTGTCATCCAATAATTCCTTTGCAACTCATGCTTTTATTGTATCTAAACTACGTGTAACCGGATTTCCCAACGCTTTTGTTTGCTTTCTTGCTCTCTCATTAATGCTGGGGCATCAGTGAATACCAGAAGTGAAAATGGCGACACCCCATTAAAGCTAGCAACGAGATATTGTAGAGATCCAAAAATAATAGAATTACTTTTAAGTGCTAGCGAACAAAAACCCCTAAACAACTCAACACCCTCTGAACACCACAGATGGCCCTTTATATGAGCGCGTAATGCAAATAATTTCTTTGGATTCACACAAGATAGGTTTATACTGAGTCCATGATGATATGTTCTTTCATATTGACTATTACGTGCTTATCGATGGTGTTTACTGGTGGTGGACTGATTCCACTTGAGCCAGTTGCCGAAACAGGATCCTACGCTGGACAAGCATTGGATGTACTAGGGAATACTGCTGTAGTCGGTCATAAAATTGATGATGTGTATGCTCTCCGTTTTTACGAACATACTCTTAAAGGATGGAACCCTACAGAAGTGGTAGAGATTGGTTCTCGCAGAGGCATATCAGTTGCGTTTGGTGCGGACTTCCTTGGGGTGGCACTATCTGGAAGTGGAAATGCAGGTGTTGTTCTTGAACCATCTAAGTCTGGTTGGGTCGTAACAGCAGATCTTCTCAACCCAGATCCAAGCCGGTTTAACTCTTTCAGTTTAGCTGCGGCTAGCGATGGAGCAATTTTCATTGCATGCAACGATTCAAAGCAACAATACCGAGATGCAGTGCTCGTATTCGAACGTGGTGGCGGAGGTTGGCAATTCGTGCAAACAATTGCACCCTGGTCTGCTTCCTGCACACTTTTTGCCGAGGATATCGATGCTGCAGGCGACATGCTTGTCGTTGGCGCTACCCGTGTGCTTGGATGTTCCGGTGGAAATGTACACGGTGCATATGTTTATATTCGAGGTGAGGAAAATTGGGAACTCTCCACAACTCTGCAAGATGGAGATACAAATGGTAAATGGGTTGCATGTGATTCCAACATGGTTGTTTCATGGTGTTCAATTACTGGACCAAACTCGACGTTCGATTACCTAGAAATGTGGAATCGCAACGGGAGTTCTTTTGTAAGTGCAGGATCGATATACAGTGGTGACTGGGGATTTGACATTTACTTTGCAGAAGGCATGCACATTGATGATGGTATTCTGAGTTTCGGAACATGTGATTCTTTCTGGGGTTGCCAGACTAATACCACTACAAACCGTACTGTGTATACCGCGCAACGACTTGGAAATTATTGGCGGTTAGGAACTCCCCTCACAATTCCAACTGGGTACAGTTCATCAGGGTTTGGGCGAAATACAAAAATGGCTGGTGGGTCGCTTCTCATCGGCGCCCCTGCGTACTCAAGTTCGCGTGGTGTTGTGTTCCAAACAACGCTTGCCCAGACGCTTCCGTGTCCAGCGGACTTTAACAGTGATGGAAATGTTGATGTCGCAGATATATTACGCATTATTTCAAATTGGGGTGGAATAGGTCGTGAAGACATTAATGGCGATTCGCTAGTGAATGTGACAGATCTATTAACCCTCGTAGATGCATGGGGAGAGTGTGAGTAATCTTACATTAAAAATACCACTCAACTCCAAGAACCAATAAGAATCAGCAAATCCGAGACGTCTACTACCCCGTTGCTATCGATATCAGCAGAACCAGTACCACCCCACATATCAATTAAAAGCAGCAAATCAGTCACATTAATACTTCCATCAAAGTTAAGGTCAGCAGGCTCTGTAGTCACGCATGAATCGCAATCAACCTCAATACAACCGCCAAGTATGGTGACTGTGCCTCCGGATACTTGAGCGGCCCCTGGCGCAACATTACCGCATACACTACTTCGTTCTAGGACAACTGCACCAGCAGTACTAGACCCAATACCACCGGCCCCAGTCACCGCAAAGTTATCTGTTACTTGGCTACCGATAAGAAACAATGTGCCATTAGAGATCCAAAATGCACCGCCACTTCCATTGTCATCCCACTTCGGATGTTCTGCAACATTTCCAGTGATCTTACAATCAATCAAGGTTAGAGAGGCACCGTTAGTCAAAAACATCGCGCCACCTTGGAACCCGGCATGATTGTCACGAATATGGCAGTTTCGGAAGATCAGGCTTGAACCGCTGATGAATATGCCACCGCCGTACTCGGCATATCCATGGGTCATCACAAGGTTTTCGATCACACTCTCTCCAGTGGCGCTCGCATTAGCGAACACTTGCGTCATCCCCTGTGCGTCGAGGATGGTCGCCGGATTCCCGACAGCATCAACTGCACCACGCACATGAGCGTTTACCCCGTAGAGAAGCAATGGCTCTTCAAGCAAATAGGTGCCAGCAGCAATTTCGAGGGTGTCACCAGATAACAAAACCTTTGCTGCTTCTGCAGGATCAGTGAAGTCGCATGTACCGTCAAGACAGACTGTAATCGTGTCAGCAAATGCAAATGAAGCTGAAAAACAGGATGCTGCTATTGATAGAATAATATTTGAAAACGCTCTCATAATTTTAAAATTTTCCAATTAGTTGTAAATGTGTATATTAAGACAGTTTAATCTCATCTCTGTTATCTATTCGTAATGCAATTGTAGTCGGTTGCTCATAAAAAGCAAAATTTAATTGAGTACATAATGAACATTAATCAACATAAAAACATGCCACCGACCTACTCATCGTTGTTGGTTCTTGGGGAGAGTGTGAGTAATCTTACATTTACCCCAAAGTGTGCACACTTGCATGTAACAGTGCGAACTGGTTACTGTTCGATCATTACGCTAGTTCCACCGCAAGTCGCAAAATGAAGGCTGAAGAATTACAGTAAATGCGAATATATATATTAACTTGTTCGTTGCTTTGATTGCATTCGATCTTTAGTAGGAACACGAACGTCGTACACGAGCCCCACTTTTTCCATGCACCAAATCACAATGTAACTAACGTCTAATTGCCACCAACGTAAACCATGCCGAGCAGACGATTGGAATGCGTGGTGGTTGTTATGCCATCCCTCGCCCAATGCAAAGAAACCCATGATTGGATTGTTACGGCTATCGTCAGTTGTTTTGAATGGTTGCGCGCCCCAAATATGACAAACTGAATTAATACTCCACGTAATGTGGTGGACCAAAGTAATTCGAACTAGGCCGCCCCATAGAAAACCGAGAAATGCACCCATCCATGTCATCGTTATAAGTCCGCCTAACAAAGCAGGCAACGCAAGGCCTACGAATACCCAAAGTGGAAATAGTTTACTCATGCGACGAACAAGTGGGTCTTTTCGTAAATCGCCAATGTACCGCATGGAACCGTTAAAACTTGGAGTGAGCATCCAACCAACATGTGAATGCCACATGCCTTTCAAGACTTCCATCATTCCATCACCATGCAAATGTGGTGAATGGGGATCCCCTTCTTCATCACTAAACTGATGGTGCCTGCGGTGATTTGCAACCCATTGGAGCACTGGACCTTCGACTGCCATCGAACCGAAAGCCGCAAGCAATCCTGTAACGAGTCTTGAAGTTTTAAAACTGCTGTGTGTAAAAAGTCTGTGATAACCAATTGTTACGCCCAACGTTGTGGTGAAGTACATGAAACCAAAAATCGCAAGCTGTGTCCCATTAAACAATGTTCCCCAAAAAAAAGAAACTGCGGCAATGAAACCTATGAAGGGTGTTGCAATTGCTACGAGGTTTACAATCTTTAGTTTCGACATGGTGCCAGTTGAGTGGGCACGATGAGGGTTCGATGCAGCCGTTTCTTGCGACACATCGATGTCTTTAATGGTTACATTTGTATCCACTTCTGGTGATTTTTTATCTGCTAATTTCATGGTGAATGGACTTCTGCTAGCCCTATAGTATAGTTGATTCTGCGCTTATCCATACACCTGTTCCGTCATGACTCTGCTTGAAGGCCCCAAGACCTAACTTTGTCGATATTTACCCGTACAAGTAAATTAGGAGTTACTTGTAATTTGGGCTATTGATACTATATCCAATTACTCTTTCTAGCACGCAGACCAATATTCCATTCTAATTGGGTGGAATATTCCTACTAAATACAAACGACGGCTTTGTTGTACATGTTCATGACCTACTATTGATCATTGGCCCGTGGGGAAATTGTGAGTAGTGTAAATAACTGTATTAAAAAAGCCCGTGTTCACACACGGGCTTTTTTTGTTTGAATAACGTTATTCTTTTTTATCTTCTCCAGTGAAGACATTACCGACTGCTTCTGCGCCAGATTTGATTGCAGACCCGGTTGCTTTCACTGCGTTTATAGGTCCTTGCGCAGCATCATCTGTACCACTACCGAGTCGCTCGGTAGCATTGTCCCAAGTTTTTGGCTCGTTCGGATTTGTCTTTTGACATCCAACTAGGCCTATTAAAAGTACCGTTGCTAGAGTTGTTGTAATAATTGTTTTCATGTTGTATTCCTTTCATGAAGTAGTAGGCACACTATATATCAAGTCACAAAGATCAATTTGCGTATTCAGTCATAAATAATAAATAATTCTCAACAGTAAGTGTTTGCATGTCATCATGAAGGTTGCTGAATACATATGTGGTACTATTTTTTGAAAGTGCTTAGCTTTATATTCAATAATAGGAGATTGAAGTACAATTAAATGGGCTCTAAAATCATACACCCCCGAAACACAAGGAAGCACTATGGCCTTCAAAACATTTATTACCTTACTTGCTTTTAGTTCGTTTAGTTTTGCTGGCGAAACTGAGCTATTTCCAAATGATTCTTTAGAGGGTTGGCATATTGTAGGCCCGCAAATTTCGTATACGCTCAATGATGGCGTACTTACTGGGGAAGGAAATGAACGTCGCAATTCATTTTTAACCAGCGACAAAGCGTACAGCGATTTCTACCTAAAAGTGGATGTAAAAATCATACGCGGTAACTCTGGGATTCAAGTTCGTTCGCATGACATCGGCAACAGACTCACTGGGTATCAAATCGAAGCTGACCCATCTGAACGTGCATGGTCTGGCGGCTTATACGACGAAGGAAGAAGAGCATGGCTTCAACCGCCAAATGAAAATGTACGCGATGCATTCAACTTGGAGAAGTGGAACACATACGAAATATGGTGCGTCGGTCCCCGTATCAAAGCGAAAGTAAACGGCAAAACAACAACGAACTTTCTTGATTTCATGGATCTATCTGGCTATATCGGTTTTCAGATTCATTCCGGAAACAGCAAAGTGCAGTGGCGAAACGCAACTATTACAGAGTGGAGCAATACGTATTCTTCCGAACTTGAAGTCACTACGTTGTTCGATGGAAAAACACTCACCGGAATGCAACCCGTTGGCGGTGGCACGTGGACCGTAGAAGATGGTGCAATTGTCGGAAGGCAATCAAAAGACGATGATACCACTGGGCTCATGTGGATTACAACACCTTACGAAAATTTTGCTCTCAAGTTGAAGTACAAAATTGACAAGGGCAATAGTGGATTCTTTTTCCGCTCTCAACAAATTCCTAATGACAAAACGGGCGTCAAAGGTATTCAAGTAGAGATTGACAGACAACCAGATTGTGGAGGCTTATACGAATCTAGTGGACGAGGTTGGCTTAGCAAACCGACAGAGCAATTCAGTAAGTACGACGATTGGAATGACATGATGGTCTATACATGTGGCAGTGGTGTCATGGTCTGGATCAACAACAAACTGGTTGTTGAATGCGACACGATTAATCCTTTACACCCAGAAAAGTTGACCGAAGGCGAATTTTTAAACAACTTCGCTTTTCAATTGCATAAACGCCAAGAGGTCGTAGTCCGGTTTAAAGACATCGAACTCATGGTTCCAAAGTATGAAGATGCTGATGGAAAACAACTTGATATGTTTATAGGTTGCGGGTTACTTAATTAACTTCTAGTTCTTCTGCTGTCCACATTGCACGACGACCTTCGTATGTAGTTCGCATACTCGAAACCTCAGCTGGTGTTATTGCATCCGCAGAGTTCCCCCACGCTTGGCGAATATACGTCATAACTGCAGCAATGTCGTAATCATTTCGAATTGGCGCAGGCGGCATGCTCTCGTCAAAATATTTACCGCCTACTGTAATAGGACCTGTCAACCCATGCAAAATAATTTTAATCAACCTGCCCTTGTCATCTATAACAAACGGTGAATCCACGAGAGATGGATATGTTGGAAACTGCCCAGCACCATTCACTTGGTGGCATGTCTTGCACACGTTGTAGACTTGCTTGCCACGCTTAATAAGGTTTGCAACCGTTTTATGTACTCGCTTTGGGACGTATTCAACAACGTCATCTTTGCCTAACCACCAAAGTACATTGTTTAATGCGACCATAGAATCGTACATCTTCTCGTTCTCAGTATTGAACAAAGAGAAATATCGTTTAGGTTGCTTAGGCAACCGCAATTGTGATTTCTTTTGTTTACTAAGAATTGTTTCTATTACAACTTCGCTCATCCACGGGTTTTGAGCTTCATGCCTTCCTGCAAAATCGAGCAGTTCGGCATTTGTTTTTTCTTTTTTCTCAGAGAGCATTTGACGCACAATTGCAGTCAATGTTTTTCGATGCAAAGGCGAATCTGTCATGATTGTTGAAACTGAAATTAAATCGAATGCTTCGTGTTCGCGCCCCATCAAAGCAGCCATCGCAGCTGATCTGTATTTGTTGTTGTCTATTTTTCCCAACTGAGTTAACAAGAAGAAAGTTGACTTAGGGCCACACTTTTTGCCTGCTGATAGTACAACTTGTCTTCGGACTAAAAAGTTCGGGTCGTTGGCGAGTGCTATGATTTGAGCGAACGATTCATCGCTATCAATCCAATTCTCCATAAGTCGAATAGCGTTCGTGCGAACAACTGCGTCTGAATCTGTAAGTGCTTGTTGAACAAGTTCCTTAGACAACAATCCCATCCCCTGTAATGTCCACAGTGCTTTGATTCTATCTCTACTTAACTCTGCACTGTTGGCAATTGTTTCTATCTGTGCAACCACTTGCTCATCTGCAGATTCAACAAGCAACCTTTGCGCGGAATCTCTGACTGTACCGTTCTTGTGCGTAAGAGCCCCAACCATCTCGATAGTAGTCATAGAAGAAACATCTGGCACTGCGCGTAACTGGGTATTGTTTGGAACAACTCGCCAAATACGACCAAGACCTAGCGGGCTCTCTAAACCGCGAGCTTTAATTTGCCTTCTTAAAAATGATGTGACAAACATTCGATGTTGTGCAATTCCACGGTACATATCCACAACATACATCGCGCCGTCTGGACCGTTCAACATAAGCACTGGTCGAAATCGTTCATCCGTCGACGCTAAGAACTCAGACTGTTCGTATGCGGGAACAGCACGTATAGACCCACTACCATCATCTTCTATTTTGAATCGAGATACTAAGTTCCCAACAGTTTCGCACACAAAACCATTGCCTTCAAAGCCTTTTCCATACAGCGTGTCTCTATA
>JABJDN010000019.1 GCA_018665385.1 Phycisphaerae bacterium
ACGTGGCTTCGGGCAAGACGGCGCATATTGGCAGAGAAATGGGGCTATTGTCAAGTTCTACGTCTGATAAAACGTTTGATTTTGCAAAATTATAACTTTATGAGAAAGATAAATAGAGATGAGGCATTATCGGGTCGACCGTAGTGTAAGCGAACTTTTTAGAATTTTCGGGGTATAGTCATACAAAGAACTTAGACACCAATGAATACAGCAACACAACATATACGCACCGCTGCATGCGAACAGAGTCACCGCGCTGAACGCGTGACATGGTTGCTGGCAGGTGTTGTGGGGCTGAGTATGGCTGATTTGTTCCTGACTATCTCGTATCTCACATCTGTGGGTATGAGCGAAGGGAACCCTATAGCTGTCTGGCTTTTGCATACAACTGATTCAGTTTGGCCTTTGGTTCTGTATAAATTGGCTACGGTCACAGTATGCGTATCGTTGTTGTATACAAATAGATTAAAACGGCAGAGTGAGCTTGCATCTTGGTGCGCTTTGTTGATATTGGCCGCGTTAGCTGTTTGGTGGAACCAGTACTCGCACTACCAGCCGCTCCTGCCTCCTTCAGAAAATCATATTGTGATGGTAAACGACACATTTGTACAACCATTTCTTTCGCCAACAGGCAACCCTCCAATCATCCAGTAATTTGTAGCGAACACCCACAATCTTAAAAACTCTTATTTGGTACAGTAGGTGGGATGAACCGTTACCTCTTTTTAATTCTATGTTTTTCTTTGCAGGCTTGTGGGGTACGAGCTCCTATCGCTCACTTTACAGGTGCCACTGTAACCCAATCAACACCTGAAGCATTTGCTCTTGAAGCAACCTTTGAGGTTTCAAATACAAACGACGAACCACTCCGATTAGAGCATTACAAGTACTACGTAACCTCAGGCGGTCGAACTTTGTACCAGGGTAAAGCAGCAGCCGAACTCACAGTGCCTAGGTGGGCTTCCATCACAAGTTCAATTCCTATTGTCGTGCGCCGCGAAGATATTGGGACTCAAGATGTTATTTCGTGGAGGCTTGAGGGATCATTAAGTTATATACCACCTACAGCATTGGCAGAAACGCTGTTAAAAATTGGCATCGTTGAGCCAACAACTACTGTACGCGCCCATGGTGCTGCCGAAGTTCCCGTCATAGAGTGAACTACGCACACAAGTAGACCCTACAAACGGAATGAATGTTGCAGTTGCATAGCACTTCTGCAAGCAACTCAATGTACAACCAGCAAGTTCCGATGTCCCCTGCATGGATATTGAATTGATTCTTGCTACTGCCTCTGAACGAGGTGCTTCAGATATACACCTTGTTTCGGGTGAGCCACCAGTACTACGTGTGGATACAGGTTTAGCACGGCTTGAACATCCAGTGTTAGAACCAGCGGATCTAATGAAGCACATAGCAGTTATGTTGAGCGATACACAGCAAGAGGCATTCCAAAAGAACCAAGATGTTGATTTATCTTGGGCGACGCCAACGTGTCGTTACAGAGTAAATGTACACCTGCAACGGGGTGTGCCTGCAATTGCAATGCGTACTGTGAAAACAAAAATTCCGCAACTTGACACATTAAACCTTCCGCCGGCAATTGCGAAACTTGCAGATTTGCCTCGTGGCTTAGTTCTTGTAACCGGCGACACAGGTTCAGGTAAATCAACAACACTAGCTTCGCTCTTGCAAAAAATTAATGAAACGCAAGACCGGCACATCATCACACTTGAAGATCCTGTCGAGTACACGTTCGAGTCGAATCACTGTCTCATTGAGCAACGTGAACTTGGAAGAGACATGCCTAGTTTTGCATCTGGTCTTAAGCACGCATTGCGCCAGGATCCAGACATTATTTTAGTTGGAGAAATGCGTGACTTAGAAACCACCTCTCTCGCCATTTCAGCTGCAGAGACGGGGCACCTCGTACTTTCCACATTACACACGGTGAATGCTTCTCAAACTGTTGAGAGAATCGTAGATATGTATCCAGCAAACCAACAAGCGCAAGTGCGCTCGATGTTAGCAAACACTCTAAAGTCAGTTGTATCGCAAACACTCCTTCCAAAAATAGGTGGTGGAATGGTGCCCGCTGTCGAAATTTTGTTATGCGACCCAGCAGTTAGAAACATTATTCGAGAGGCCCGAACATTTGAAATTCCAAACGTAATCGAAACAAACAGCCGCAAAGGTATGGTGGCGCGAGATGCTTCGATAGCCACACTTGTATTCAATGGTCTCGTAGAGAAAGACCTCGCAATAGCAAATTCATCCGACCCACAGAGATTGCAAATGACCCTAGCAGCCTAAGGAACAACCCATGCCAACGTACCGCTATGAACTACTACAAGAAAGCGGAGATCTGTTAATCGGCCAAATAGCTGCACAATCAGCTGCTGGTGCGGCGAGTGCCATAGCTAGCCGGGGGGGACGTATCGTACGGCTTGTTCCATTAAAAATAGCAGATACAAGTCTGTCTAAAAAAATATGGGCGATTATGAATACCGGCAACGGTCCGAAGAAGAAAGACATTCTTGATTTCACAACGCAATTGGCAGTAATGGTTCGTGCAGGAATAAGTTTGCGTGTTGCTATTGACGGGATAAGTAAACATGTTGAAAATGACAAGCTTAAAGAAATTCTTACCTCGGTTAGAGAAGATTTAGAAGCTGGTTGTACATTCTCAGATGCAATTGCAAAGTATCCAAAACTATTCTCGCCTTTGTATATTAACATGGTGCGAGCGAGTGAACTGTCTGGGTCATTCGGTCACATGCTGGACAGGATTGCCAAGATTATTACGCGGCAAATTGAAACCAAGAAACTTATTGTTGGCGCAAGTATTTATCCGGGCGTGATAGGTAGTCTTGCAACTGTAGTTACAATTTTCTTGTTAACATTTGTGCTCCCTCGTTTTGCCGGTGTCTTTGAAGGCAAAGAGGCAATTCTGCCTTGGCCGACAAAGTTCTTAATGGGGCTCAGCGCATGGATGGTCATTTATTGGTGGACAGTTCCAATAGCTATTGCCATGATATCCGCCTTCTTGGTTCTCATTGGTAAAACAGAACGCGGTCAATGTTTTATTGATACTTCAAAACTAACAGTGCCGGTAGTACGCAAAATGTTACGTGCGCTGTACATCACGCGTTCATTGCAAACGCTCGGCGAGCTAGTAAACGCAGGTGTGCCGATAGTGAGTTCGCTTGAGGTAACAGGAAACATTACCGGCAATCGTAATTATCATGCGTTATGGTTTGGTGTAAGCGACGGCGTAAAAGATGGTAGAAGAATCAATGAAGTGCTCGAGGGAACAAAACTTTTGCCGACGCCGGTTGTGCAAATGATTGCAGCAGGCGAAGAATCTGGAAAACTTGGCGATGTGTTGGAAGAAATTTCAGAGTACTACGACCGAGTGTTACGAGATGCAGTAAAAACATTTACTAGTTTGCTCGAACCTGCCATGATTGTTTTCATGGGCGTAATTGTTGGCTTCATCGCTATGGCAATCATCCTTCCAATCTTTAAGATGAGCGCGGTGGTTTCAGGATGAGTGCACAAAGAAACAGAACAAGGCGTGGTTTCTGGCTTGTCGAGTCCGCAGTTGCAATCGCAGTTGTGGGTATCGGCGTAGTCGCAGTAGTTGGCTCGCAACAAGCGTGGCATATACAAGCTGTTGCGTCTGAGGAATTGTCAACTGGGATGCGTCTTGCTACTGAGATACGAGAAATGTCTTTGTTGTTGCCAGCGAACGACCCAATTACCGGCACGGTTACGTGGGGGTCTGAGTTTGGCGAAGTAATTCCCCTGGACTTAGATGACCTTGACGATTTAGACGATGCAGTATTCTCTGATGCGCTAGGGAATGGGCCAATTGATGCTACAGGGACAATTATTGTAGGAATGAATGATTGGGAACAACAAATCTTTGTGCAGTGTATGGAGGCCTTTGATATCACAAGTCAAGTGCCAGATGGATCTTCGGACGTGGTACAAATTGAAGTCGTTGTCTTGCGTGATAGCGAGGAAGTAGCGAGGTTAACATGGATAGCACCAAGATGAACAAACAACGAAACGGATGGGCTACAGTTCCATCGCTCTTAATGCTCGCAGTCATTGCGTCAATAACAGCAGGTATGGCAAATGTTTCATGGACGAACGTACGCAGCGCACAAGCGATAATTGCGATTGCAAAAGCGCAATCAGCCGCTGAATCTGGGTTGTCGTTTGGTGGCATTCGATTGCTAGACGAAGTGAACCGCTACGTGATAGATAGGGGTGTTATCGATAGTGACCTTGCACAAAAACTGTGGGAAGGCACATGGACACCTATAGATGGTTTTATCACAGTGCTACCAGCAGATGATTATGTTGTTGCTGCGCCCTCAGGTACAGGCATCGTACACTCGCTGCAAGATGTGTTCGAACAAGTTGATGCACACTGGTTTGAAGCGGAAGCTGAAGATGCCTTACTGCCCGCCATAGACCCTGTAAGTTTTGCTCTTGAAGTAAAACCAATTGCACTTGATAGTACGGAAGATTCATTTTTTCGTTTGACGTATACACTGATTGAAAATGACACTCGAATACTAGTAACAAGTGTTGGTGTAGCAGATGGCGTTTCAAGAAAGTTATCAATGGAGTTCGATTTAGACAAGCGTATTGATTATGCACTTGTGGCTATGTCGCGAGTGATGCTTGGGCGCAATGTTATAGTAGAGGGACCAATTGGCACACGATACGGTATTTCAGGCGGGGAACTTGATGCTAATTTTGGCACTCCATTTGTTATGCGTAGCGATTTTTATGGGCTAGACCCCGGTACCCTCGACGGTACAGTCTCGGCGTTTGCTGCACTTGTTCTTGCAAACGATGTAGATGGCGATAACAGATTACGCCCAAGCCACCCAACCGAAGGTATAGGGCTTGGTGGCGCGTTGCAGGACTACGATGGAAATCAATATATTTCAGAAATGGATTTGTTCCTCTCTAGGTTTGATAGTAATGGCGACATTGCGGTTGTGTACGACCCAGCCCAAGCGTTGTATGCTGGGCATCCTGGGATGTCCCAAGAATTTTCGGGCGATATGCAATTGGCAATGCTCATAGACAACGCACGGAGCGATCGGAATGGTGACGGTGTCACCGACAGCCTTGATCGAGAACTAGGATGGGACGACGGCATTATTGATGGCAAAGATCATTACGCAAAAGTAGATGGAAGTATTGGCTTTGCAGTTTCTATTGCGGACTGGGAAGCTGCAACTGGCCAGCAATGGCAAGCGGATGTAGCGGGGTCGATTGTTTCAGACTTCGGTTCTTCTTCTGCTCAGTTTGCATTGCCCGATGACAAGTTGGCGGAATTATCGACCTCTATGTTTGCTAATGCGCAAACATGGTTCGAATCAGAGTCCATGACTGGTACTGCATTTGGCGACCCCGCTTCTGGCCAAGTTGGTTCGAATATTGCAAGCGGGGGCACGTACACACCTGCAACTCTAAACCAGTGGGAAGGCGTGCCGTACGAATCTGAAGGCGCGTACGATTGGTATCAGCGTCCTGTCTATACGGACATGGTTTTTGAAAATGTACGGATTCCCCGTGGCACAAATGCAGTCTTTGAAGATTGCACATTTGTCGGTGTCACGTGGGTTGAAACGATGCAAGAAGTTTCAGATCCTAATTGGAACTTCGCAGGTTCCATACAACCTGATGGCGCTGGTGGGTACGAGTATCAATTTGATGGTTTGTCTGCAGAGTCAGATGGTGTGTCGTACGCAAGCACCCGCGAAGTCTCAAACAATGTACGGTTTCATGATTGCACATTCCTTGGTTCAATCGCAGGTGACGCACCATCAGAGTTTACGCATTGGCGTAACAAAGTGCAAATTACTGGTGAATCTCGTTTCTTTTTAGATCCAGAAGACCCAGATTTAGATGACCAATCTGATTCAGCCGCTTTAAAAGCAGTTCTTGATTCGATAGACCCAGTAGATAGGGAACAACTTTCGAGAAGTTCTGTGTTAATGCCTGGTTGGTCAGTTGAAATTGGGGCTTTCCAAAACGACGAGTCCATCGGAGTAAATCTCACAGGAACAATTATTTCTGGCTTGCTTGATTTGCGAGGTGTTGTGGATGTACATGGTGTTATTTTGTCTACCTACCGACCAGTTGAAGGCGAAGGTCCATTGTTCTACGGCGGAGAAGCAGACGCGTTTAACACGACGATTGGCTTCTTCGGTCCCGAAGATGGCGACGGCGAAGGTGTCGACGATGCGATGAAACCCTTTTCAGGGTACGGCAGAGTTTCCCTTCGTGCTAACCCAGATGCAGCCTTACCAGATGGCGTACCTTGGCCAATTACAATCGTGCCAGATGGCGCTAGTTATCAGGAGGGTTCGTAATGAGACGTGGTTTTACCGTTGTTGAACTTACTATTGGAATGGCGATCACTGCTGTTCTGCTTACAGGATTGTTTGCAGCGTTGCAATCATCTGTTGATGCATACGCTAAATCATCGGCCGATGGCGTAAACAGATTGACTTCAAGGCTTCTTGTGGAGCGCATTGCATTGCTCGTTCGAACGGGGTCAAACTTTGGGCCGTTACCTTCTAGTGCACTTGACGACGAAGTTCTCAGCAACGTGCTCGAACTAACAACACCTACTGGGCAAGATGTAACCATTACATGGGACAGCGTGCGGGAGACTTTGGAAATGGATGTTGATGGTGTAAGCGCAACTGTCCTTGGCGGAGTAACGCAGAGTGCAGGGGGCATTCCCATTTCCCCATTTTTATTGCAATACGAAAATGGTATATCGTTGCAACGCGTGACCATTAACTTAGCAGTAGTTCCTGATGTGGAGCATGCAACAGCCATGGACGAAGGCAGCGAAACAATTCGATTGACCGCTTCGGTCATGCCAAGGGCGCAGTTGTATTAATTTTTCCCTAGTTTCACTCGTTTGGCAAGTTTATATGCAGTGAGTGAATCGGAAGCTTCTGCAATAACCCTTGCAATTGGCTCGGTGTTACTCGGGCGCACGTGGATCCAACCTTCATCAAAATCAATTCGAAGGCCATCGCTGTTATCCATTGTAGCACCAGCGTATTCTTTTTCTAGGCGAGCAATTTCCTCTTCAATGGCAGGGATGCCACCTAAGTCTTCTAAGTCGATTGTGCGTTTAATCATTTCATATGGTTTGATTGCTTGGACAATAGATGACAATTTTTCGTTTCGCCGACGCATAAGGTCTAAGACCAGTGCCATGCCAGACAAACTATCACGAACCCAACAAACTGTTGGAAGAATAATTCCACCGTTTCCTTCACCACCAATTGTGCACCCATGTTCTTTCATTGCGTTTGCTACATTCGCTTCGCCAACTGCTGATCGCCACGTGGTACAGTCGTATTCTTTCGCAACATCATCAATCATACGGCTTGTTGATAAATTCGTTGCGACGGAAGTATCTGGGTGGTCTTCAAGCCAGCGATGCGCTGCGAGCACGAGGGTGTATTCCTCGCCAAAGTAAAAACCAGTTTCATCAACAACGGCAAGACGATCGGCATCGGGGTCTTGAGCAAAGCCAACGTCGGCATCAAATTTATCAACCATTTTTGACAAGTCAGTTAAATTTTCTGCTTTTGGTTCAGGTGTGTGTGCAAACTCCCCAGTTGGTTCACCATTTAAGTGCATTACATCGCAACCTAACAATTCAAGAAGTTTACAACCCGATTCACAACCAGCGCCATTTATAGAATCGAGAACAACTCTGAATCGACAGTCGCGAATTGGTTGTGGGTCAATTGCACCGAATACTTTTGCTATGTGCGTGTCATTCCCTTGTGTGTTCAGTTCAAGTGAGCCGCCATCATTTGGGGGTAGGCTACATTTTTCCTTAAAGCGAGAAATGATTTCTTCAGCGTCTTCCTTACTTGGCGCTAAGCCATCTCCATCAAGGCATTTCAAACCGTTCCAAGGGGTTGGGTTGTGAGAAGCAGTAACAATAATTCCACCATCGCTATGAAGGGCGTTAATCATTACTCCAGCGGTTGGAGTTGCAACAACACCTAAATCAGTCACCTTGCAACCGCACTCAATAAAGGCTTTTGCAACTGCACCTTGAAGGGAGGGTCCGCTTGGTCGACTGTCACGAGCAACGCAAAGCGATGGAAGCTTTCCAAGTTTTTTGAACAGAAAAGCAACAAATGCTTGCGCAAATGCATGTGCAACTTCTGGTGTCATGGTCTCGCCGACAATGCCCCTTACTCCTGAAACAGAGAGCATGAGTGGTGGTGTTGCTTGTGTGTCGTTCATGGTGTGTAGATTGCCTTGCAATTTGGAGCTTCTGTAACGGATACAGATTGTACTGTAATTGGAGGACGAATCTGCAAGCGTAGTGCATCGCCAATATATTGAGCAACCAACTCAGTTGAGGGGTTTTTCCCTTCAAGGGAGCTATTTACATTTAAGTCGGTGTCGCGCAAAGGAGCAATAATGGACTCTATCTGTTTTTCCACCTCTAGAAAATCTATAAGGATACCATCGCTGTCGAGAGTTGTGCCAGCTAACATCACATCAACTTTCCAGTCGTGGCTGTGTGGTGTTTCGTCAACGCCCTGAATCGTAACAGCGTGCGTCGCTACGAACGAGGTAGAAACGCAAACCTCAAACATCCGTAGCGGTCCACTCTTCATTTACTTCCCAAGTAAATGGATCATTCGAACAATCAATATCAACAGCAAAGAAGCCGCCGCGATGCTGCTTGACAAGATTCCAAATAATTTTTTTGTCTGTGTCTGGGATATCTATGTTTTCAACCTCTGCCACTGGAACCCATTCAAGTGTTCCTTCTTCAAATTCCATTGCTTGGATTTCTTCGTGGCGTATTGCCCTTGTCACTTCAAATAGAAACAGTAACCAATGTGTATTCGTATTGTCTTTGTAATATGCTTTTTCAGCGAGCATGCCAGAGAGTCGAATTTCTTGAGGGGAAACAACGACGCCAGATTCTTCTTGTATTTCGCGAACAGCACAAGCGTGCGGGCTTTCACCCCTCGTAACTTCCAACTTTCCCCCAATGGGAGAGTACTTTCCCTTGTTAGGGTCTTTTGCTCTATGAAGCATGAGTAGTTGGTCGTCTTCGTCGTACAAATAGCAGAGCACTGCAATTTTATAGGGAAGGTCTGTAATAGAATATGACGTGCTCATGCCTGTGCATCCTTAATGTTATGTTTCATTTCTCGAACTGAATTTTGCATTCCAACAAATACGCTGCGGCTGACAATGGAATGACCGATATGCAACTCTCCAATACCTTGGATTGATGCAATTGCAGAGACGTTGTGATGCGTGAGACCGTGTCCGGCGTTGCATTGCAAACCAATGTGAAGAGCGTGTTGCACTGAAGCAAGTACTTTATCACGCTCCATTTGAACTTCGGGGTGTTCAAGAGATAAATCATGGCGAATTACTGCTTCTGCGAAAGGGCCAGTGTGAATCTCGCATACGTCAAAACCACAAGATTTGGCAGCATCTATTTGTTTCAGGCAAGCGTCAATAAACGCGCTTGTTTTCAAGTTCGCTTGCCTAAGCTCTTGAAGCATTGAAGTGAGAAGGGCTGATTCCTTTTGCACATCAAGCCCGCCCTCTGTTGTCACTTCATTTCTTCCTTCTGGAACGAACATGACCATTTCTGGCTTGGAGGAAAGGGCAAGGGCAAGCATTTCTGGTGTTGCGGCTAACTCAAGATTCAGGGGCACTTGCACGCTCTCTCGAAGTCGAAAAAGATCAGCATCTTGCATGTGCCTTCTGTCCTCACGAATATGGAGCGTAATACCATCTGCCCCGCCAAGGCAAGCCTCAGCTGCGGCAAGTATTGGGTCGGGCTCGATAGTCTTTCTAGCCTCTCTAATAGTGGCTACATGGTCAATATTTACACAAAGTTTCGTCATGAATCGTGAATCCAAGGGGGGTCGTACCTCAAAGTGGCGAGTATACTCCCACAGAGCCGATATGCGGACACACGAGAGGCCATCAGATGTCAGAGTTTGAAAGAAAATTAGCACAATTACGCGCCGACCTGAATACACAGGGGGCGCGCGTCTCAGATCAACTACTTCATGCAGTTGAATCGAGTTTTGATGGTGACACAGAGGCCGCTACAAAAGTCGTGCAGAGCGATGGAGTTATCGACCGTGTTGATGTTGAAATTGAGCGGGCGTGCATTGATTTGCTGCGATTAGGGGCCAACGACGAACACGGCATTCGAAGCGTTCTCACTATTGTAAAAGTAAATAATGAACTCGAACGAATAGCCGATTGTGCAGTGGATATCGCACAATCAGCGATCAATAGCGAACAACTCATCAAACAAGCCCCTCCCACGTTCAGAGTGATGGCAAATAGTGTTGTTGGTATGGGCAGGGATACGAACCACGCACTTGCAAAGGCCGATACAGAAATGGCAGTTCGTGTGCTTTCCTTTGATGACACCGTATGCAGATTTAGAAAAGAGATCGTGCTAGATGTACAACATAGAACGAGCGGCGGAAAACTTGATCCGCTTGTTGCATTCGAATTACTCGCAGTTACGCGTTCGCTAGAGCGTATTGCAGATCACTGCACAAACATTTGCGAGCAAGTGATTTACTTAGAAACCGGGAAAATTGTTAGACATTCTATTGAAGGTTGGGCAACCCCGGAAACCCCCGAGTTTTGATCGAACTGCCAAGTGATGTAGTCGCTCGATTTGAAGACCAAGGACAAGGGCATGTCTTTCGGTTTTGGGATGAACTTACCGAAACAGAACAGCGTTCATTTCTTGCGGAG
>JABJDN010000014.1 GCA_018665385.1 Phycisphaerae bacterium
ACCAGATTAAAATCCAAGAAGAAAAAACAAGTGAGGCATATTTAAATTGGGAACTTACAGTTCTTAAAGCAATGGCAGAAGTTGAAATTTCCATGTTAAACTTAATTGAATCGGGGAAAGTGCAGGATGCAATGAATGATGCATCACAGTCACTATTTGAGGCATTAGTATTAACAAAGCAAGAACAAGAGGCAGGTGTTGTTTTGATGCAATCAGTATTAAATGTAAGACTCAATTTTCTTGCAAGCCAGCTAGTTTTAGTTGAAAAAACTGGAGCCGTTTCCAACAATCTCGTTGCCTTATATAAAGCATTAGGTGGCGATTGGGAAAACGAAAGACAAATAAAAGTTACTCAAATAAGGAATGAACAATGAGGAGATTCGCAGTAATAGCACTATTTTTCTGTGCACTACTATCGTGCAAAGAAGAAGCTGTAACCCCAACAGCACTTCCCCTTGCAAGTGTTTCTGTTGAGAATGTATTTGCGATTGATATGCCTATACAGTTGATATTGCCTGGTACGACAAGCTCAGTGCAGGATGTTGAAGTGGAAGCTCGAGTTCAAGGATGGCTTACACAGAGACATTTTCAACAAGGGCAAGAAGTGGTTAAAGGCGATTTGCTCTATGAAATAGATGCAACATCATTTGATTTGCAACGCATGCAGTCGATTGCCGTGATGGAATCAGCAGCAGTGCAATTAGACTATGCTCAGAAAGAATACGACAGAAATGAACCGCTTATAAAAACGGGCGCAGTTTCAATGCAAACTTTCGATCAACTGGAATCGCAACTTGAGGAAGCGTTAGCTCAACTTGCACAAGCAGAAGCAGGGGTTGCACTTGCCGAGTTAAATGTAAGTTACTGTTCAATTCACGCGCCGATTTCCGGAATTATTGGGAAAACGAATGTCGATGTTGGCACATTGATTGGTCCTGGTACGAATTCTACATTAGCTGAAATAGTCCAAATTAGTCCAATGTTTGTGGAGTTTTACCCGCCAGCAAATAGATTGCTGCAAATGAGCACAACAATAGACTCAAGTGAGGCATTGTCAATGCAAATTGTTTTTACTGAAAATCTTTCAGAAGGCCAGCCTTCTATCGGAGGAAGTGCACTGACAACTAATAGTGTAAATGGTTCGCTTGTATTCGTTGACAATACTATCCGTTCGTCCACTTCGACATTTCTTGCGCGAGGCGAATTTATTAATGAGAGGAAAAACCTCCCGGGTACATATGCCGAAGTAATTTTACAATTAAGTGTTGTAAAAGGGGCGCTTATGATTCCTTCAAAAGCCGTGATGCAGCAGTCAGGCGGTTATTTTGTTTGGACGGTTTCATCTGAAAGTAAAGCGGAAATTACACCAATAACCCTTGGAGCAATTCAAGGAGATTACCAGCATGTACTATCTGGTTTGACTATTGGCGAAGCAGTTATCATTGAGGGTGCTTCTAGCTTGCACTCTGGCACAAGTGTGAAAATTACGAATCCAACAGAAGCAAAGTAGCACCACGTGACACCAATATTTTTTATTAAAAGACCAATATTTGCGATATGTATCGCAATTTTAATGGTACTCGTCGGTGGGATATGCATATTTCTCTTGCCTGTTGCTCAGTTTCCAGAAGTTACTCCACCCCAAGTTCAAATAACTTCGGGATATCCGGGTGCAAGTTCCCAAGTTGTTTCGGACATCATTACAACGCCAATTGAAGAGCAAGTCAATGGTGTAGAGAACATGATGTACATGTCGTCGAACAGTACCAATAACGGTGCATCAAGCATTACCATCTCGTTTAATATTGGTACAGATTTGGACATGGCAGCAGTCGATGTTCAAAATCGAGTGGACCAAGCAATGGCAGTTATGCCAGACATCGTGCAACGAGCGGGTATATCAGTTACAAAACAATCAACAACTATGCTCGCTATTGTGAGCTTGTTTTCCAATAGCAATACGTATGACAGTGTCTTCATGGGGAACTATGCAGACATTCATTTATACGATGAATTGAAGCGGGTTCCAGGAGTTGGCAGCATTACAATTTTTGGTTTGAAAGAGTACGCGATGCGTGTTTGGCTTGACCCATTGAAAATGTCTAAAATGGGCATTTCGCCAGAGATGATTTCATCAGCGATCAGTAAACAAAACATTCAAATTGTTGCCGGGCAAGTTGGTTCTCTGCCATTGAACAACCCTACCGCACATACAATTCAATTGTCAGCAAAAGGCCGTCTTGCAGATGTAGATGAATTCGAAAGCATCATTATTCGCAGTGAAGGTGGTGCAATTGTTCGCCTCCGTGATATTGCTAGAGTTGAATTAGGAGCTCAAACATATGATTCAAACAGCACACTCAATGGAAATCCTTCTACATCTATGGGCATATATCAATTGCCAGGTGCGAATGCGCTGACAGTAACCGCAGGCGTGAAGGCTGCCATGAAGCGGCTTTCTAAAAACTTTCCGACCGATTTAAAGTATCAAATGACATTCGACACTTCAGAATTTGTGCGAATCTCTTTAATTGAGCTCGTTGTTACCTTGCTCGAAGCAATTGGATTAGTTGTTTTAGTCATTTTTGTTTTCTTGCAAAGTTGGCGTGCTGCTTTAATCCCCATTGTTGCTATTCCAGTGTCATTAATTGGCACTTTTGCGATAATGATGGCATTTGGTTTTTCAATCAACACGCTAACACTCCTTGGTCTTGTTCTCGCAATAGGCTTAGTTGTTGACGATGCAATTGTTGTTGTCGAAAATGTAGAAAGGCAGCTAGAAAAAGGAAATGTTTCTGTACGAAAAGCAACCGCGATTGCAATGCGTGAGGTTACAGGGCCAATTGTGGCAACTTCCCTGGTGCTTCTAGCAGTATTTATTCCAGCATCATTTGTTCCGGGGATAAGTGGCCAACTTTATAATCAGTTTTCATTGACAATTGCATTTAGTGTAATTTTATCTTCCATTAACTCATTGTCTTTAAGCCCTGCGCTTTGCGGTGTTTTACTTCGATTTAAAAAAGACGAAGATAGATGGAGCTTCTTTCGTTGGTTTAATAGTGTATTTGACAGAGCGGGTGATTTGTATGCAATGTCAGTTCAAAAACTTTCCAAAATTTGGATGCTCGTCCTAGTAGTTTTTGGAGTGTTGATTTTCATAACTGGCTATGTCGCCTTGCATATGCCAACTGGCTTTGTCCCTGAAGAAGACCAAGGATATTTTTTCGTAGGTTTCAGCGGTTCGCCGGGTATGTCTCTTGCTACTACCGATGAAGCATCTGAAGAACTTATTGAAATCATGCTCGCTCAAGAAGGCATAGCAGATGTTGTTGTTATAACAGGTGTAGATTTTTTAAGTGGTTTTACTGCAAATGCAGCATCAGGAATGGCGATACCAATTTTAACAAATTGGAATGATAGAACCACGGAAGAATTAAGTGTATGGGGCATCATGGATAGTTTGCGAGAAAAATTTTCAGCAGTTCAGCCTGTGGCTGTTCAAGTATTCAATGCTCCTGCAATTAATGGTCTTGGCAAAACAGGTGGCTTTGCATTTCAAATTCGCGATCTTAACGCGCAAGGAGCAGCTGCTCTTGGGAAAGTCACCGGCGAATTTATAGAGCGTATCTCTACTCTTGATGAAATTAGTTTTGCCATTTCGACATTTTCAAGCAATACGCCAATGTACCATTTAGAAATAGATCGCACTAAAGCAAGTGCCCTTGGAGTAGATTTGTCATCCTTATTTGATGTACTTCAATATAATTTAGCTTCTGTCTATGTAAATGATTTTAATAAATACGGGAAGGTGTACCAGGTTATTGTTCAAGCAGAAGGTGGTAGTAGAAGAACAGCACAGGATATTGGGAATTTAGAAGTACTAAACGCCGCGGGTGATGCAATTCCACTTTCTGAACTAGTTGAAATACAAGCAGAACTTGGCAGCGAAAATTTAGCGCATTACAACATGTATACTTCTGCTCAAGTCATGGGGGCGTCAACACCAGGATTTAGTTCTGGCGAAAGTATTAAAGCTATTTGGGAAGAAGTAAAGAATTTGCCTCAAGGTTTTGACTTTCTTTGGACTGATATTGTTTACCAACAAATCGAGGCCATTAAAGCGATTCCAATAATTTTTGGCTTGGCGATATTAATTGTCTTTTTGTTTCTTGCAGCGCAATATGAAAGTTGGACTATCCCATTTATGATTTTGCTTACAGCACCACTTGCAATTTTAGGTGCTATTCTTGCATTAAAAATGCGTAGTCTAGATTTAGATATTTACGGACAAATTGGCTTGATTCTGTTGATAGGTTTGGCATCTAAAAATGCAATTTTGATTGTGGAGTTTGCAAAGAAAAACAGAGAGTCAGGAATGAGTATTATTGATTCGGCAACTCAAGCTGCGAAATTACGACTCCGCCCAATTCTTATGACTGCTTTTGCATTTATTTTAGGTGTTATGCCACTTCTTATTGCAACTGGTGCAGGCGCTAGTAGCCGACATTCCATAGGCACAACAGTTTTTGGAGGAATGTTGGCAGCAACATTTTTAAGTCTTGTATTTGTCCCTGTATTTTATATTGTGATTGAATCGCTACGAGAAAAGTGTGGTTTCACGAGTGTTATTGATGACGAAGAACTTTAATACCCGCGATTTATATGATTGCGCTACATAACCAGTAATTGCTTCAGGCAAGTGATTCGAGCTAGCTGAAGAACTCATGATCGGTATGCATAGAAAATTGTCTATGGGTTTACGACCTTCTTCTTCTGGTTGTGAATGCTGCAATAGATAATAGTGCAAGTGCTGAGGGTGCTGGTACAAATATCATTCCAAAATAATCTAATTCAGATTCCATTCCAGCTGGAAATATTGTGTTCTGATTATATGTTGCTCCCATCCAAAATGCTTTACCCCAGTTTTCCATGCCCGTCAGATTTGCATCAGTAAGATTTGCTGAAAATAAGTTTGCCCCATAGACATTGGTAAAACTTAAATCTGCATACGATAAATCAGAAAACGAAAAATTTGCTTCAGAGAGTACTGCATTGAATAAATTGGCAGAAGTCAAAAATGAATGTGCAAAGTTTGAACCAGTCAAATGTGCAAACATAAGGTTTGTTTCTTCAAAATTAGAATGATGCAGATTTGCCCAATCTAAATCTGCCCACCATAAGTTTTGCCCAGAAAAATCTGCATACGGTACCGCAGTAGATTCAGATAGCCAGATTGATTGATCTCCGTCACCATCATACCACTGATAAATATCAGCATTAGATATTGACGCAATGCAAAGAGACATTGCACAAGTAAACAATTGTTGATTCATTCTAACTATTATCATATCTTCTAAACTTCCAAATTTATTCTAATGAATAATGGTGATAATAACAAGTAAATAGCTGAGTTTTATGCAGAACACGCTATAAGGGCATGCTGGGGAGGTGCTTTCTACTTCTAGAAGACCAACACACGAAACTATCGTGTTAAGCGTCTTTTTTCATTCGCGGGTTCTAACACTCACTAGCCCCGCCTATAAATAAAACAACCCCCACTGCGAGGGCAGAGGGGTTGGGCAACTTAGGTCAGAACACCAAGAATTAGGATAACGGTATAGAGGCAGAAGATGACCATAAAAAAGGATGCAACCCAATGTATCCAATCAACTTTACTTTTAATCAATTCGACCTGCTGTTCAATCTTTTCCATTCGTTCTTCGTTTTGCATATGCAATGCTCCTTCACTGTGCATTATGCATCAAATTGAAACA
>JABJDN010000013.1 GCA_018665385.1 Phycisphaerae bacterium
ACCTTGGCCAAGCACATTCACGTCATCAGCACTAAAGAATTCACCAAAAGCAGAAGCGCTCAAAATTTCTACTTCAACGCCAAGCGCAGGCACCACCAGTGACAGTGTACCTATTGACGGCGCAAAATATATAGCAAACAAACGAAGCCACAAACTCCATTACGCTACCTGCGGAAATGCGAAAAAAACAAGTGATAAGAATAAGGTTGGATACGACACGTTCGAGGAAGCGATGAACGCAGGCTGCACTCCAGCAGGGTGCTGCAAGCCGACTGCCGATTAACGATTCAACAAACGCTGGACTTCTTCAACGTCTTTATCCCCACGCCCTGAAACATTAATAAGCAAGTACTCGTCTTGAGCCATTTCCTTTGCAATTCGCGTGGCACCCGCAACTGCATGCGAAGATTCAAGTGCAGGAATAATGCCTTCGGTCTTACAAAGTAACTGAAAAGCGTCAAGTGCTTGCTGATCATCGATAATCTCATACGAAACTCGCTTGTTGTCTTTCCAAAACGCATGCTCTGGTCCAACTCCGGGGTAATCTAATCCAGCTGAGCAGGAATGCACATCTTGCGTTTGACCGTCTGGGTCTTGCAATACATAACTTAATGAACCATGTAGAACTCCACGCTCGCCAAGGCAAAGCGGGGCAGCATGATGTCCGTTGCCAATGCCTCTGCCGCCAGCTTCAATTCCAACTAAGCGAACTTCTTTGTCGGGAACAAAGGGTGCAAAGATTCCAGCTGCATTCGAACCACCTCCAACACAAGCCACAATACAATTCGGCAATGAACCAAATGCTTCAACGCATTGCTCTCTTGCCTCTCTGCCAATAACTGACTGCAGTTCACGAACAATAAATGGGAACGGATGGGGACCCACAACCGAACCAAGAATGTAATGTGTATTCTCTACAGAGCCCATCCAGTCTCTCATTGCTTCGTTTGTTGCATCTTTTAACGTCTTAGAGCCAGAATCGACAACATGTACTGTCGCCCCGAGTAAACGCATTCGAAAGACATTGAGTGCTTGGCGACGAACATCTTCAGCACCCATATACACTTCGCACCCAAGCCCAAGTTTTGCGCAAGCTGTTGCAGTTGCAACACCGTGTTGTCCTGCCCCAGTCTCTGCAATGATTCGGTGTTTACCCATCCGCTTTGCAAGCAACGCTTGCCCAATAGTGTTATTAATCTTATGTGCGCCAGTATGGGCGAGGTCTTCGCGCTTCAGCCAAATTTGCGCTCCACCAACATGTTCAGTTAACCTAGGAGCAAACGTTATAGGTGTTGGCCTTGCGACGTAATGTTGTAACAACGAATCTAATTCTGCATGAAATGCAGGGTCAGCCGTTGCCTCTGCCCAAGCGTTTTCTAATTGCGTTAACGCTGCTATTAATGTTTCGGGGACATATTGCCCACCGAACTCTCCGTACCAAGCGTTTGTTTCTATTGTTGTCATGAGGCTAGTTCCATGTGTGGCGATAAATGTTTAGCGAGAAATTCAACTTGTACTTCTTTGACAAAAGCAGATTCTCTGCCAAAGCCCATATGTTCGTTTGGAGCACCAGATCGCTCGAATGCAACAAGCTCTATATCCTCTGGATTCGGTGATTTATCCTTGAGCGCACCAATAAAATCATATGTCGTTTCAAATGGAACGCGAACATCGTGTTTATTATGAAATGCGATGACTGGGACATCCTTCCAAGATGTCAGATGATTCATCGGGTTCACTACTTCGAGTTCTTCCAAAGTTAGATGGGGAAGCAAATCAGAATTTCGAAGGTGAATCCACTCGCCCCCAGAGGCTTCAAGGATGACTGCTTTAAAGTTGTGCGGAGAACAAAGGTGGTACACCGAAGTTAATCCGCCTGCTGACATTCCGCCAATTGCCGCACGGTTCAAATCGAACCCACCTTGCATTTCAAGTTCGTCAAGAACTGGTTGAATCTCCGCTGACATTTGCTGGATGATGCCGAGAATGTTTTCCTTGTGATGTTGGCAATCTGTAAATCGTTGCCCATGGTCTGGCAAATCTACTGCACAAACGTTGATTCCACGTCGTACGCATCGTAAATAACGACCAGGGTCAAGTTCCTTGTCAGCAGTGCGCCCGTGCATCCAAAAAAGAAATGGCCGAGGTTTTTCATCCATTCGTACAAGCAAACAGGGCACTCCGGCCAATTCCTTCTCTATTGAGACATTTCTCAGCCTGCTCGGCAACGTATCAAACCGTGTAGTCATACCGCACATCATACCTTTTTGACCTGGTCACTGACCTGGTCAAAAATTGTGCGGAAAGCCGGTTGCGGGTAAACTACGCAATGTGTTAAAAATACTATCTGGACAATTTAGATCGCGGAAGCTCAAAACCCCACGGGAAAACGATGTCACGCGCCCGTGGACTGGCAAAGCGAGAGAATCCGTCATGAACCAACTGCGTGGTCATTTGAACGG
This sequence comes from Phycisphaerae bacterium, assembly GCA_018665385.1. Taxonomy (GTDB): domain Bacteria; phylum Planctomycetota; class Phycisphaerae; order Phycisphaerales; family SM1A02. The sequence goes on from JABJDN010000013.1 coordinate 2,463, forward strand.
AAGCATTGTTCTTGACTTATTCGCTGGGGTTGGAACCATGGGTCTTGAAGCAGTAAGCCGGGGTGCCTCTACAGTTGTCATGGTCGAAAAAGATCGCAAAATTTTTGAGTTGTTAGAACAGAATATAAAAACCCTCGGTTGCGAAGAGCAAGCAGTTGCAATTCAAGCAGATGCACTTTCTTCCATTCCACTACTGCGTGTTCCTCGGCCAGTCGACGTGGCATTCATCGATCCACCGTACGCAATGATGAAACAAGAATCGCTCTTTAAAATGATTATGGAGCAAATTGAAAAAATAGGACCTATCCTTGACCCAGAAGGATTGATAATCCTCCGTACACCAATGAATCCAACGCATACTGATCACGCAATAGAAACACTCGCAGGTCCTGAAATTCATAAAGAAAGCTCAACTATGTGGATTTTGTTTTATGGCGCACGCTCAAATGACTGATGTTTGCCCAATTGAATGCAGACAAGGTGCAATAACTATTCTGCAAACTCTACGATTCGCTGGTTTCGAAACGTATTTCGCTGGTGGATGTGTGCGAGATCGGTTACTGAGTAAAGCGCCAACAGAATATGATATTGCCACGTCTGCTAGACCAGATGACATTAAAGCACTTTTTCCAAAAGCACGCAGTGTTGGTGAAGTGTTCGGAGTCATGCTTGTCCGCTCGAACCATCACATGTACGACGTCGCTACTTTTCGGAGCGATGGTCCGTACAGCGACAAAAGACATCCAGATATAGTCTCTTTCAGTGATGCAGAGCACGATGCTGCACGTCGCGACTTCACTATTAACGGCATGTTTGAAGACCCAATTGAAGAAACCATCATTGATTATGTAGATGGGCAAAACGATATGGGCAACCGACTGATACGAGCAATTGGTGACCCACGACAACGCATTCGCGAAGACCATCTACGCATGTTGAGAGCCATTCGTTTTGCCGCCCGACTAGAGTTTTCAATAGAACCCGAAACCGCTGATGCAATTCGTGAATGCTCTTCTGAACTTGCAGGTGTATCTCGGGAACGCATCGGCGAAGAACTCAAAAAAATGCTCACCGACCAAAACAGGGGCGTGGCGGCGTGGGAAGTGCAGTACCTAGGATTAGACCATGTTATTTTTGCTGAAGATTCATGTAGGAATGCTCCCACCCGCGTTGGTCGCCTTCCTGCAAATGCAACGTACGCTACGGCACTCGCTGCTTGGATTCTAGATCGCTATACAAGCGATAGTGACCTGTTGGGCATAGCGTCGCAATGGAGAAGCCAACTTCTGCTCTCGAACAAAGTGCACGAAGAAGTTTGCTCTATACTCACAATTCATCAACACCTGTTTGCATGGGATACCCTTGGAATTGCAGCTCAGAAACGTGTTGCCGGCTCTGAATTGTGCATGTCTGCACTTGCAATTGTGCAATGCGAAGACCGCCCACTTTTTGTACATATTCACAGGGCTATTACAAATTTAGAACGCACGGGCATTTCTCCTGATCGACTCATTACTGGTAATGACCTACTTGAGGCAGGAATGCCGCCATCTTCAACCCTTGGCAATATCCTCGAAGCGGTCTACGATGCCCAGCTTGAGGGCTCTTTGAAGACGAGAGACGACGCCATTTCACTTGCACTTGCTATGTATAGCGATTTTCAGGACTCTTAACCATCTTTAAGGGGGTATACTAAGTGGATGATGAATCGACTTTTCACACTTACCTTAGTATTGCTTACAGCAAGTAGTGCTTTCGCCTTCCAAGACGACTCCAATGTGCTTTGGTCTGACTCTGTAGTACAAACAGAAAGCGATGGACCATCGATTCTTATTATTCCAATGCAAGGGCAAATGCACACTGATATTCATAACTCCGTCCTTGCGCCTTTAGCAGACAGAATTAAAGAAGCTAAACCGGATTACATTTTGATTGAAATGCTGAGCAGAGACTGGCGTAACGAGTTTCATAAACTCATGGGCTGGGGCGACCGCGAGGAATTCAGTGGATACGACAAAGATGACATCATGGAAATTGCAAAACTTTTCCACGTTGAATTAAAAGATATAGAACAAGTCATTTGGGTCCAAGATGCATCAGGTGCAAGTTCCATCCTAGCGCTATCTTGGCCAACAATCTACATGTCAAATGATGGGTATCTACACGCGACTATGGGTGTATCGCGTCAGTTTGACTACATCAACGCTGCAGACACATACGGAAAAATTCGAGAAGCTGCTCTAGCCCACACAAAAGCGCTAGCTCTATATGGCAACCGTTCACCAGAATTACTTCGCGCATTCGCCGACCCTGAAGTTTCGCTTTCTGGCACATGGAAAGGTAAAAAAGTAGAATGGGAAGAAAGCCTGCTTGGCGATTTTGTTATTGACGCTGGTGAAGGTATGCCTCACCTTACAGCAACAACATCCACAGAAGTTGGCATTAGCGTCGGTAACGTACAAACACGAAACGATGTCCTTCTTGCAATGGGCATTCGTGAATACCATTTAGTTGGCGAAGATATTACAAGCGAAATTACTGCCCATTCTGAAAAGTGGCGAAAAGATTTTGTAAAAGCAGCGGATGCTTGGCTCGATGCAGAACAATATGGTCGTTGGGCCGCTGGCGGGGATGCCGCTCGGTATATGCGCAAACAAATCGGTGAACTACAACGACTTCTGAAGATGATGGAAAAATCACCCGCAGTTGCTATGCGCATGGGTCGAAAATATAGAATTCAGGCAAATCAACTTGAAAAGATGATTGAACAACTTGAAGAGATGCTCGACAACTTACGCAACGGTGGCGGTGGGGGCGGACGCCCAGGCGGCGGACCTATGTAATGCAGAGTACAACAATGAAAATGAGTACCCCTATGAAATATATCAAAACAGTTTTAATCTTTTGCACCATCTTTTGCGCTTCAGTTGCATTTGCCGCTGACATTGAGATTCGCCTTCAAGATGGATCTATATGGAATGGTGTCACTGGGCAAGTTATAACAATCCAA
>JABJDN010000137.1 GCA_018665385.1 Phycisphaerae bacterium
CGAGCAAATCACCTTTTTTTACTTTCAGACCTACGCTAGCGGAAGGTGGTAATACAAGGACGGTAGAAGTTACCTGTGCAGGCACTTCGGCGTGTCCTATGGCTTCAGCTGTTCCGTACCCGATGGTCCTTCGAGCTATCGGAATTTTTTGAGCTTCTAATACAATTACAGCAGGTAGTGAACGGTCACCGCTTGAAATTGAGAGTTCTGGTTTTGTGCTCACTAACATTGCAAATAGACCAATTGAGAGCAAAATTAAAAACACTGAAACTGCACTTCGCGTTAAAAAAGAAATGAATCGACTTGTTGCCATAGCCCCATATGATACGGCATAAGATTCTGATACGCTTCCCATTATGAATGAGAATCAACCTCAAACAGAACTTACTGATGATGAAATTCGCCACGTCGCTCATTTGGCCCGACTTGCAATTACCGTAAGTGAAGTTTCAAAAGCTAAAAAAGACTTAACAGCCATTTTTACACATATCTCTCGCTCGAGCGCTGTTGATACAGATGGAGTTCAACCATTAGACCATCCGACCGAGTTGCTCAATCACCTTCGTGAAGATACCTGCTCAGATTCACTTAGCCAACAGCAAGTGCTAGCAAATGCACCTGTGATTAAAGATGTATATTTTGCTGTGCCGAAAGTCCTGGGTGAATCAACATGAGCACGACCCAGCACATCAAAAAAAATGACATCTACAATGCCTTTCATGAAATCTGGGAGACAGAAGAACCGAGCGACGGCGTTTTGCATGGACTGTGTATTGCAATCAAAGATAATATCGTTACCAAAAAAGGCACTACAACTTGCGGTTCGAAAATGCTCAAAGGATACAACAGTCCATTTAATGCAACTGTTGTCGACCGTCTAGAAAATGCAGGCGCAGTTCTTGTTGGAAAAACAAATTGCGATGAATTTGCAATGGGATCCTCAACGGAACATTGCGCATGGGGACCAGTAAAGAATCCTTGGGATACTAATCGAGTACCTGGAGGCTCATCAGGCGGTAGCGCAGTAGCAGTTGCTGCAAACCTTTGCGATGCTGCGTTAGGTTCAGACACAGGTGGTTCAATTCGCCAACCTGCAGCACTGTGCGGGGTAGTCGGATACAAACCAACATACGGAAATGTAAGTAGATACGGCCTTGTTGCATTTGCATCCTCTCTAGATCAAATTGGAACCTTCACGCATTCTGTTGAAGATGCTGCAAAAATCACGCAATGTATCAGCGGATACGATGAACTCGATTCTACTTCTTATCCTGAAACACATCCTGACTTGTGTGAAAATTTAAAGAACCCGATTAAGCACTTGCGCATTGGAGTTCCATCGCAGTACATTGGCAGTAATAATGAAACAGCTGTGAACGACGCAATTCAAGACGCCATCGATACCTACAAAAAGCTTGGCGCATCGATAGTTGAATTAGAATTGCCCCTTACCGATGTAGGCATTTCTACGTATTACGTACTTGCTCCTGCAGAAGCGTCTAGTAATCTTGCTCGGTACGATGGCATTCGATATGGCCATAGAACAGACGAATTATGTAGTGATTTATTCGAGTTGTATTCTAAAAGCAGAGCTGAAGGATTCGGGGACGAAGTTAAACGGCGAATCATGCTGGGCACGTATGTATTAAGTAGTGGTTACTACGAAGCGTATTACAACAACGCACTAAAAATTAGACGACTTATCTGCGAAGAATACAAAACAGCTTTTGAATCGTGCGATGTAATCCTAGGGCCTACGACTCCCACAGTTGCATTTCCATTAGGCTCAACTGCAGATCCTGTGTCAATGTATTTGAACGATGTATATACAGCTAATACAAATATTGCTGGCATCTGTGGCATATCTATTCCCTGTGGTTTTTCAGAAGAGCATGGCTCTCGTTTGCCTATTGGTTTGCATTTGCAGTGCGCCTGGCACGAAGATGCCAAACTTCTCAGAATCGCCCAAATGTTTGAAAGCGCAACTACGTTTCATACAGAACGGCCAGGCGTAATCGCATGATTGGTGTCGATATTGGTGGAACAAATCTTCTTGTTGGCACAATAAACAATGGCAAGGTCATAAAACGTACGCATGAAGAAATCAAAACATCAGGCAATTTTGAACTTGTCGCACAGCAAGTTTGCGATGCTATCCAAAATCTCAGCGATGACAAAATCGATTCCGTAGGCATCTCAGTTGCTGGAAGTGTTGACATAGAAAATGGAATCGTGCTCCGGGCGCAAAATTTGGATTGGGATAACGCTCCCCTTGCTTCGTATGTCTCAAGCAAATTACAGTGCAAGGTAGTCATTGAAAACGATGTCACCTCCGCTGCTTGGGGAGAATTCAATTTTGGCGCTGGAAAAGAAAACTCATCTATCTTCGCAGTCTGGGTTGGAACTGGAATAGGTGGAGGGTTAATTTTAAATAACTCGATATGGAGAGGACCGCTTGGTACCGGCGGAGAATTCGGAATGGGCATTAGTGAAGCGAATCCAGAAGCGCCGGCACGCGTGCTTGAAGCGTTAGCAAGTAGATCCGGTTACCGTGATTTGTTGAACAATTCAACATTACACACTGATGACCTAGCGAATGGATTCGGTAACGACGAAGAGATTACTCGCGTACTCACAGATGGCGCAACAAGAATAGGTACAGCTATAGCAAACGCAATCACCCTGCTTTCTCTTGATACTGTCGTTCTTGGTGGTGGGATTATCGAAGCACTTGGTCAACCCTATATTGATCTAATTCGATCGCAATTTGATATCGATGTTTTTCCGCCTCATTGCCGTCAGTGCAAATTCAGAATTACTGAACTTGGCCCTGATGCTGGATTACTAGGCGCTGCCTTACTGGCAAGTACATAGAGCAACGCGATGTTTATGAGAGCCCATGAAAAAGGGCTCTTGCCGGCCAAGAGCCCTAATCTTTTGGGAAACTGAAGATGAACTTCGCAACAAAACGTGGAAGCGTTTTTTTTGTTGCACAACCTCTTTCTCAGGCCAGTTCTTGTTCCCTTACATCTTGGTAACAACATGCTACCAATCCTAACAAGCCGAATTCATACGGCACGACCGTCCCTTGACACGCCTTCGAATTCGGCAAATTCATGACTTTTGCTTTCGCAAAAATGATGATTGGCGCTTTACTTTAAGATACAAATCCTAAAGTATTCCACCAGCATGATTCTATCCGGAGGACGGACAATTGTAATTTGGCACGAATAGAACTCCCTGTCAATTAAAAAGTTAATAAAAATACGTAATTTAGTGTATAGATTCCAATTATTCCAATATTCCTATCGAGGAAATAGCCGCTAGAAGCCGCTCGATATCCTCTTCAGAAGAGTACAGTTGAGCGCTTACACGTAGTGCACCACGGCCTTGAATTGGGAATATTGGCACTTCAAGTGCGTATTTCTCATATATTTCATCGCGCAAAGCAACACATGAATCAAGTTCATTTGGTGCATTTTCTGGCAAATAGACCGTGGCCATAGAACCAAGCATGTTTCCATCGATTGGAGTCAAGGATTCCGCATTCCATGCCTTTAGCAAATGATCTTGCATCCATAATGCCAATTCGTGATTATGGGCTCTAATTGTATCCCAACCAATTTCAGCTCCTGATTTCACCGCATCCACTGCTGCAATCCAAGCCGAAACATCGCGAGTCCCCTGCCAATCGAATTCTTTCTGCAGACCCTCGTCTAGCCCATGGCTAATCGTAAGCGGATGAGTGGACTTTCTATGAGAATCATTGGCCCAAACGAAAGCAGCTCCAATTGGTGCGCAAGTCCATTTATGCAGGTTTGCCACATACCAATCTGGTTGTAACGAATTGATTGAAAGTTCAACCATACCTGGTGCATGAGCGCCGTCAACGAGAACTAATACACCTTTCTGCCTGCACAGTTGAATAATATCTTTAACGGGGAAAACAACTGCGCTAGCTGAAGCAATATGATCCACGACAAGCAATGCAGTTTCCGGAGTAATTGATGACTCAATCAGTGATACTATCGAATCGCTTGATTCGATAGGAAGGAGGATCTCTACCTCTCTGTACAGTAGATCATTTTCTTTGCAATAGTGCTTCAGCAATTGACGTACTCCGTTATAGACAAGCGATGTAGTAAGAATTTCATCGCCTTGCACCAATTTCGAAGATGAAACGACTGCTCCAACACCTGTAGTTGCATTATCTACAAACCCAAAACCCTCTGAATCTGCTCCTACGAAAGAACATATACATTCTCTTGCTTCAGTTATAAGATGTTGACGACGGTCAAGAAAATCTACAGGGGAAGACTCAAACGACCGTTTAATAGACTGCTGTGCTTCAAAAACCTCAACGGTTCTAGCACCAAACGAACCGTGATTTAGGTATGTAATCGCAGGGTCTAACATCCATGGACCAGAATTAATATGCTCAGGAATAGTGTTCATTGATGTAATAATAGCGTTTTTGAAATTAATTTGACATTATGCCTCTGTTAGCCTAACATAAACCATACAGTATTGACGATAGGTTCTTTGCGAAGGTATAGAACAGAAACAAGAATGGACAAACCAATGGATTTACCACTAGTACAACATGGACCAAATGCCTCATATGGAACTGCATACTATTGCGACCAGGCAGACGGCGCTTCAAGAATAATAGCAGTTGATGGAGGCAGAGTTAACTCCCCCATTCCAACTACAAGAAATGGGGAACCACGTAATTTTTTCGATCGCTTCTTTAAGATTGATCGAATATTTTTCTCCCCCGCTGCTTCTGCCGAAGAAACATTCGCAGCACTACCAATATGCGAAACACCAAAAAGAAAACCAAGACGGGATAAATTCTCGTCTACATTAACCTCTATTCAATCAACTTTTGACCTTGTTACGTATAGGGTCAACCAACTCGCCCTATTTGGAAGATGTATACCATCAAGAAAGGATCATGGCCATGAACCTAACCCCAAAACAACTCGAAGTAGTAAATCTCATTCGAGAATGCAGGAGCATCCATGGATATTCTCCAACGATGCAAGAACTAGCCGACCAACTCGGCGTCAGCAAAGTGACAGTATTCGAACGTGTGCAAGCGCTCATTCACAAAGGAGCACTCACACGAGAGGCGAACAGAGCTCGCTCTTTATCGATTGCTGATTCATTTGAATCTAGTTCAGATGTACAAGCTGGGCTTGCAATGCGATTTCCTTTGGTGGGGCGCATTGCAGCCGGCATGCCTATAGAAAGGTGCCAAGATAACGACACACTAGACCTTACAGATATGTTTGGTCCTCAAATCGGCCAGCGTGGTGAAACATTTGCTCTGCAGGTCGACGGTGAATCAATGCGCGACGAAGGAATAATGGATGGCGATTACGTACTTGTAAAGAAAACTTCTGTTGCTCGAAATGGCGATAGAGTAGTTGCACTACTCGCCGACGGCGAGACGACGCTCAAAACCTTTTTTAAAGAATCAGATGGCCGAATACGTTTACAACCTGCAAATCCTGCGTTCAAACCAATTATAGTCGAAGAATGCCAAGTACAAGGCGTAATCACTGGCGTGCTCCGCAGCTACTAACTGCTGCAAAACGCGACCAAGCTCGCTTTGTTTCGTCAATGATTTCTTGTGGTTCAACTGCAATTGAAACCCAACCGTCAACAAGTGCCTGCAGGCAACCTGCAGATGCGCTATCACCAATTCTTCCTGGGATGGCATACGCTTGCCTGCCGTGCTCCTCTACTGCAATTCTTGCGGTAATCATTGCACCGCTTCGCTTGGCAGCTTCCACTACTAGCAACGAAGATGATAGCCCTGAAACAATTCTATTTCTTCGTGGAAAATATTCTGGCCTTGGAGACCTGTTGCATGAAAATTCACTCAGTACAACACCCCCTTCTTGTACAACTGCCTTAAACAAAGATACGTGCTCTGGGGGATACACAATGCTTAACCCTGAACCAAGTACTACTGCTGTCTTTCCGTTGGATGTAAGTGCGGCTCTATGAGCAGCTCCATCTATTCCTCTGGCTCCACCAGAAACTACTGTAAGTCCTTGTTCTGAAAATGCTGTTGTAAAAGTAGTTGCTTGTTGAATTCCATAATTGGAGCATCTTCTTGATCCAACAACTCCAACTGATGGCATATGCACAACATTAAGATTTCCTTGATACCAAAGCGCGCATGGGCACGCTGGTAACGGAGATAGAAATGCTGGAAACAATTTATCCGTAACAAGGACTACTCTTGCTTCGATTGCATCTGCTGACCAGCGAATTGCATCAACCTCTACTCGTTCCATTTTCTGTTTCAAAACTCGCATTGCTTCTCCCGGAATTAACTGCATTGTCTCACCTCTAAGAACGGCTTCTCCAGCTTCTGCAACACCCCCGGTTTCCGAAATGAGTGCTGAAAGAGTTGCCGCGCCTAATCCATCAACTGAAATTAATCGTAAAGCGTGATCTGGTATTTCTTGTATGTTCCATGTCATAGCAAGAGCATATTCCCATTTCACAAATATTTAGATTTGAATGCGCTTTTTCTTAAGAAGGAGAAATGTAACTACACGCGTTGTACTACAGGGCCTTTTACAAGCCCAATGAACAACACAAATGCGCCGATTCCGAGCATGACAAGCCTAGTTCTTCCACTAGCGAGAGAGGCGAGTAAAGAAGCTTGC
>JABJDN010000012.1 GCA_018665385.1 Phycisphaerae bacterium
GCTGCAGAAGCAGAAGCATCAACAATGGTTGCAGTCATAGGTGACGACGAGGTTGCCTTGCAACTTTGTGAAGAAGCCAAAGAAGGCGATGAAATATTAGTCGCTGCAAATTTTAATGCTCCAGGTCAAACTGTGTTAAGTGGTTCAGTTTCCGCGTGTGCAAGAGTGGCTGAGATGGCCGAAGGCAAGGGCGTTCGAGCAACTGTACTTTCAGTTGCAGGGGCATTTCACTCTCCCTTTATGGCTCCTGCAGCCAGTGGTATGCGAGACGCTTTGGCAAGTGCAACCTTAAATACATCCAAAATTGACGTTTGGTCCAATGTAACAGCTGATTTGCATACGCAAGAGCAGATGCAAGACCGCCTTGTAGCGCAAATAACAGGCTCAGTTCGATGGGCTCAATCTTGCGGAGCGATGGCTACGGTGTATGATGGGTGCAGTTGGCATGAACTTGCCCCAAGCGGCGTGCTTAGAGGGCTAATGCGAAGAGTAAATAGAGACGTGAAGGTAATTCCACATGATGAACCAAAGTAAACCATTTGTATTCTCGCTGCTCCTTGCAGGTCTTGCTGTAACACTCGCTGGGTGTGGTGGTGAAGCTGAAGAAGTTGAAGCGCCTGTAGTTGTAAAACGTCCTACGGCTCCACCTAAACCGGTAGAAAAAACGATTGAACAATTAACAGCCAATTTGAACATCGATAACCGAATCGTTTTAGACGAACAAGATTCACCCCGGCCAGAACAACAACGCGTAGCTATTTTGTCTTTCTTTCATGCAATGCTTGCAGCAGACAGCGGAACATTAAAAAGCATGTTGGCATTTGACGACCAACTAGAATTGAAAGCGATGATGGACACTGGTTTTGCAGAGCAAATGGATGAAGTTTCATTGCTTATGTTGAAAACTGGCGATGACCCAGACGGTAGCGCATGTGTTATGGCAATTTACGAGATCGGTTTAGACTACCAAGTACAACTTTGGTTCTTTGATGGTTCTGGAAGTACGTATACATTCACAGCTGCTGATACGCAACCGAATCTTGTTGACCAACTGAGCGGCAATTGGGTCTCGAGTTATTTTGATTTGAAGAAAAAACAAGCTGAAATAGCACAACAGCCTGACGAAGAGACTTCGTATACCCTCGCTGGTGAATCTACAAGTACAGATGGTAGCCTTGGCGGAGACAAAGATTCGCCTGGTGGCCCTGGCCCTGGTGGCCCTGGACCAAGCGGCCCGAGCGGACCTACTGGAAGACCACGTTAATACAGACTATTTTGGAGCACTGTCATTACACAAGAAACGAATAACGAAGCACGTGTGGCGATTGTTACAGGAGCAAATCGCGGAATAGGTAAAGCAATTGCAACACGACTTGCAAGCGATGGTTTTACTGTTGCTATGATTGCACGGAATAGCGATGCGCTTGCACTTGTAGAGCAAGAAATTTCTGAAGCAGGCGGGCAATCAAGTTCGCATATTTGCGACCTCGCAGATTGTGAAGGGTTTGCAAACACGATTGGTTCCATTGTGGAGCAATATGGCAGACTTGATGTGCTTGTAAATAATGCCGGCATGACAAAAGACGGGCTTATGCTTCGAATGTCTCTAGAGGACTTCGATGCAGTCGTGAACGTCAATTTACGTGCGGTGTTCGCAGGTTGCAAAGCAGCAGCTCGCCCAATGATGAAGGGTAGATGGGGGAGAATCATCAACATTACCTCTGTGACAGGGATTAGCGGAAATGCTGGCCAAGCCAATTACGCATCTGCGAAAGCAGGCATCGTAGGGCTCACAAAGACGATTGCAAAAGAGTTTGGCTCCAAAGCCATTACTGCAAATGCAATTGCACCTGGGTATATCGAAACGGATATGACAGCATCCCTTGGCGAAGAAATTCGCAAGGGCGTAGAAAAAATGGTGCCGCTCCGCCGGTATGGACAATCTGAAGAAATTGCAGGGGCTGTTTCGTACTTGGCCTCTGACGATGCGGGGTATGTAACAGGGCAAGTCCTAGTGGTAGATGGCGGTTTGACTTGCTAAAAGGCACTTTGAAGACCACCATTTCTTGATACTCGATATAATGCGCAAACCCACGATGCCCGTGGAAATCAAGGAGACTTAAACGATGAATCGTTCAGAAATTGAAACCCAAGTAATTGACGTTGTATCAAAGCAACTCGGAGTAGACAAAAGCGAAATCAAGCTTGAATCAAGCTTCGCTAATGATCTAAACGCGGATAGTTTGGACACCGTTGAGTTGGTTATGAATCTTGAAGATGACTTCTCAGTAACAATTCCAGAAGAAGAAGCAGAAGCAATTCAAACAGTTGGTAAAGCTGTTGATTTTATTGTTGCTGCAAAAGAAGCTGAATAACAGAGGCTTTCTTTGTCAGTTTCATATCAACGTCGAGTTGTAATCACTGGTCTTGGTGCGATTTCAAATCTAGGCACCGATGTAGAATCAACCTGGAATGGCCTTCGTGAAGGTCGTTCGGGAATTGGTTGTATTACTTCGTTTGAACAAGATGAGCGGTGGAATACAACCATTGCTGGTGAAATACGAAATTGGGACCCTA
>JABJDN010000011.1 GCA_018665385.1 Phycisphaerae bacterium
GCTCGAAACTCGCTTGCTGGTGATGGCTTGCTTGGCGGGTGGTCAGACGGTTTCTTCCTTGCAAGCAGCGACGGCAGATTCAAACTGAACATTGGCGGTCTGATGCAACAGCGTTTTTTCCAAAACTATGTTCGTAGCGATGTTCAAGACCGTTGGCGGGGTGGTCTGGAAAGCACACGAACACGACTCAATTTTAGCGGTCATGTGTTTGATAGAGACACAACATTTTTAGTCCAAGCGGGGTTCGGGTACCTTGACCCAAATCAAATTCTTCCGAACTTCAGAATCGCAGACAGGCTATGGGATGCATGGGTTAAATTTAAATTGAACGATGGGTGGTCCGCAAAATTAGGTGTCTTTATGTTGCCGTTCACTCGAGAATCGCTGGTGTCTGATCAATATCAATTAGCAGTAGACCGTTCACTTATTGATTACCGCCTTGGGCTGGCACGTTCCCAAGGCGTGCAATTTACTTGGGCTGGAGATTCTACTCGAGTATTTCTCGCTACTTCTAACGGATCGCTCGCTTTACGCGGTGTTCCTGCTGCTCAAAATAACCCAACGCCTCCTTGGGCCGGTTTCCAGCAAGACGTCGAATGGTCACTGACCGCTCGCGCAGAATATTTGCTCGAGGGTCGATGGAGCCAATTTAACCAGTTCACCTCTCCTCCAGGAAGCGAAAGGGCTATGCTGCTAGGTGTTGCGTTGCACGCTCAGAATGGCGAGCGGACGGGTCGAACGGGCCGCAAGCAAGACCAAGTTGGAGTTACTGCAGACTTTTCCTATAACTCTGATGGTGTGACGTTCTTTGCTTCAGGCACATTTCATAACCAGAAAAACCTTGCGGCAGCGATTCCAAACGGAGATTGGATTGGGTACGTAGTGCAAGCAAGTACGTACATGACTGACACAACAGAATATTTCATTCGGTACGAGGGTGGAGGGGTGAAGCAGGATTCCCTTGGCAACAATGATGTAAACATCGTAACTAACGGTGTGAACTGGTATTTAGATGGGCAAGGATTGAAAGTAACCGCTGACTATGGCTGGAATTTTGGTGAGATAAGTGGTGGCGCAGGCGGTGCGCCTGGCATGGCAAATGCGATGCTTGGCTGGCGAACTCAAACGAAGCAAAATGCACAGTGGGTATTCCGCACACAGTTACAACTAGCCTTCTAATCCACTCGTCATCAGAATCCTGAGCTATATAAAAAAAACTCTCTTGGTGAATGAATACTGAAAGAGCACTTCAGGAAAATTGTTACAATTACGAGCATGGCATTACCAAGTCAAGGCGGTTTCTCTTCCTCTCGCGGCGGTTCGTATAGACGACGACGCAAAGGCAAGGGCTTTACATGGTTCGTAGTTCTTTTGGTCGCAATTGGAGCAACTTGGTTGCTCTGGCCAACAAGTGCCGATGATGGCGCAAGCAATCATCTTGCTGAATCGATTGATATAGTGACAGATGAAACGGTCTTAGCAACTCCGCCTGCGTACGAGTATCCACCAACGCCAATACCAATACCTACTCCAACTCCTACGGTCTACACCATCAACAACCCGGTTCTTCCCGTTGTTGATGAAGTTAAAGAAGAAACAAAGCCATCACCGGTAGAGGAAGTTGTAGCTACTGCTCCCAAGTTGAATGTAATTCCATTAGCAGCAACAACATCGTTGAATTTAGAAGAAGGCATGCAGTTACTCGACAAAGGCGAACTTGTGCAAGCTCGCTTGGAACTTTCCAACACCTTGAGAATGGGTACTCTGACTGAAACTGAGGAAGCGCAAGCTAAAGGGATTCTTACAAGTATCTCAGATACGCTCGTATTTTCTAAAACACTTCGTGCTGATGACCCGTTCGTTATCGAATACATCGTTCGAGGCGGCGACACCCTGAGCGGTATCGTAAGCAAAATGGGTTTGCAAGTTGACTGGAGATTTATTCAGCGAATCAACGGCATTAAAAAGGCAAATGGAATTCGCCCTGGGCAAAGTCTTAAGTTAGTCACAGGTCCTTTCCATGCCATCGTTGACAAAGCAACGTACCGCTTAGATGTTTATCTTGGCGAAGGAAGCGACCAAGTATTTGTTCGTTCGTACAAAGTGGGCCTTGGTGAATTCGATTCAACACCAACTGGCATATTCAAAGTCCGCAATAACTCGAAGTTAGTGAACCCTACTTGGATTAATCCACGCACACGCGAGTTTTACTCTGCCGACAACCCTGAAAACCCTATCGGAGAGCGCTGGATTGGCTTGCAAGGCATTGACGAGCGTACGAAGGATTATGCAGGTTTAGGCATTCATGGGACTGTTGAGCCGCAAACTATCGGTACGCAAGCGTCTATGGGCTGTATACGGATGCATTCAGAGGATGTGACCCAAGTATACGAAATGCTTGGCGAAAACGTTTCAACTGTCAGAATTAAATAAAAGCTCTACAGCTTCTTTTACATCAGCAGTATTCGGGTTGGTGTAACAACTGCGGTCATGAATTGGTCATGTTCTTCAAATGGAATAGCATCTACAATTTGTTCGTCAAACGCAATACCAAGAACAACTGGGGGTCTTACCAGACCTAAAAATCGATCGTAATATCCACCACCCTTGCCAAGCCGTGCACCAGTCTTATCAAACCCGACACCTGGCACAAGAACAACGTCAATGTATTCAGTTGGTATGACATGACGGTGTAAAGGCTCTTTAATTCCGTATTTCGTTTCTACAAGTTCATTGGAATCGAGAGAGGTAATGAGCGCAGCACGCATGGTGTTGTTTTCCCAATTGGTGACGGGTACTGCAACTGTTCTTGATTCATCAATCCATTCTTGAATAATAGGAAGTAGACTTATCTCATTATTTTGGGGCAAGTACGAAAGAATCGTATCTGCAAAGCAAACCGATGCAATGGCTCCTAGTTGTTCGCAAATTCTAGAACTTGCGTCCCGTTTTTGAGTTTCGCTCATGGCACGAACCTGCTGAGCAATTTGTTTTCTTGCTGGTTCTTTATTCATGGTAATAGTTTGCCGTAATCGTTGGTAACGCATTTACATCGTGGTCGCAAGGCGCGAGAACGGTTCGCTTGTGAGCGACATCATCTCGCGCTTGAAGTATGGCATCGTTGGCACTTCTTGATTTAGGGCATTTGGATAAATAGACAATGAGTTGACTCAACGTGAGTTGGCATTCTGGCATTCCTATGCGCTCAACAATAAGCCAAGCGGCAGCCGCTTGTTCAAGTGCACGCGGGTATGCAAGACCAATATCTTCGCTTGCAAAAATGGACATACGTCTCGCAATGAACCGTGGGTCTTCTCCTGCTTCTAACATGCTTGCTAGCCAGTACAAGGCGGCATCGGTTTTTCCAGCACGAACAGATTTAATTAATGCGCTTGCATGGTCGTAGTGCCCATCGCCAAGTTTGTCGTACCGAATAGCTTTTCGTTGCATTGATTGTTGCGCAATTTCAAAAGTAATTGTTCCCTCAGTACTTCCTGCAGCAACTTCAAGTGCATTTAATGCTCGTCTTGCATCGCCGTCAGCATATTTTGCCCAGTGTTGTATCGCAGTGTCGCAAACATTCAACTCTAATAAGCCATACCCACGCTTGTCATGAAGCGCTCGCATGAGTATTGCCACAATATTTTCTTCTGAAAGTGGTTCAAGTCGAAAAACAGTTGATCGGCTTATGAGCGCATTGTTGACAGAGTACGAAGGGTTTTCAGTAGTTGCACCAATGAGAATAAGAATACCTTGTTCAACAGCTTCTAGGAGCACATCTTGTTGGCTTCGGCTAAAGCGATGGATTTCATCAAGAAATAGTGTGGTTCGACCATTGTCTTGTTCAATCCTTTTTTTACTCTCTTCGATGATACGCCGTATATCTTGAACGCCGATCATCGCTGCGTTAAATGTTTCTACGTGCCCGCTTGATTCATGAGCGATCACGTGCGCAAATGTAGTCTTGCCCGTTCCGGGAGCACCCCAAAAGAGCAACGAACTAGCAGTGTCGCCAGCGATCATTCTGCGAAGCAACATGCCCTCCCCAAGGATGTGCTCTTGCCCAACAATTTCTTCCAATGTGGTTGGGCGTAGTCGGTCGGCTAGGGGACGCACGCTATTACGTTTACGTACAGATTGCTCAAAAAATAAATCGGGACTACGGTGATTGTAA
>JABJDN010000010.1 GCA_018665385.1 Phycisphaerae bacterium
AAACGTGTTAAATTTATGGTCCTTGATAGAGAATCAAAATTAGGTGTTGGTCCGCTTACAAAAGGTAAAGATGCGAGTGTCGATTCAATGATGGCACCACATGATTACCCTATGGAAGTATGGAAATCACTTGCTGCCTCTGGCCAATTAGTCGACGATGGCGGCGGATTCTTTCACGTCTCGAATTGATACTTTTTCTATTACTCTATACATGATGAACAATAGAATCATACAAACAGCACTTTGCACATGGGTACTATTGTTTGTTTCGTGCAATGAGCAAACAGCCCCTACTTCCGCCCATTTTGAATCTATGGGTACAATTGTGACCGTCACGCCAGAATCCATATTGGAGCCGGTGCAACGGACGTTCAATCGAATCGATGCACAGATGAGCGAATGGAAAAATGATTCTCCACTTGCAGAAGTAAACAGGATGGCTGGGGTGCGACCTGTTCAGTGCCCGAATGAAATGTGTACGCATATGTTGCGAGTGATTGAATACGCTCAAGAAACAGACGGTGCATTTGATCCAACTTGGGCTTGCTTGTGGGATATTTGGGACTTTAAAAATCCTACTTTGCCTGATAAGGAGTTGATTGCATCAAGGTTGCCACTTATCGATTGGACTAAAATTAATGTTACTCATAACACTATATATTTAGAAGAAAAAGGAATGGCAATTGGGCTCGGTGGAGTTGCAAAAGGTGTCGCATTAGATATTGCAGATGTCATTTTGCGTAATACGGGCAATACTGATTACATGATTCAAATAGGCGGGCAAATACTTGCTCGGGGAATATCCCGAACGATTGGCATTCGAAAGCCAGATGGATTGCCTCATGAAATTATCGGTTCGGTAAAGTTAACGAATCAATCAATTTCGACGAGCGGTGATTATGAAAACTACTTTGAAGTTGATGGCATTCGATATCACCACATTATTCATCCTAAAACAGGATATCCAGCTCGTGGTGTACGCAGTGTTACAGTGGTTGCAAATAGCGCTTCAAGAGTGGACGCTCTCTCAACTGCGTTCTTTGTTTTGGGAGTAAAAGACGGTTTAGCACTTGCAGAGTCAATGCCTTCTGTTGAAGCGCTTTTTATTGATGATATGGGCGAAATCTCAAAAACGACTGGCTTTCATTTAGAACAAATAGATGTTAAGACTACCATGTAGCTATTGTTTGAATGATTTGTTTCAGGCATAACTAACATCGATGGTAATTTGTTCGGCGATGTGAAAGTGCATTTTTAATCAATGAATGGTCCATACTGGGCTCGAACCAGTGACCTCTTGCGTGTCATGCAAGCGCGCTAGCCAACTGCGCCAATGGACCTGAACCGTATAGGATACCATGGAGAGCGCGTGCAAGAAAGTCCCGGTCAATTGAACCTTACTGACAATCCACTTATTCGGTTGATTACGTTGTGCATTCTGTATGTTGCCCAAGGAATTCCATATGGGTTTGTAACGATAACTTTTGTCTCTTACCTTTCTGAAAAGGGAGAAACAGTTGCTGCAATCGGCACAGTGACTGCAATGTCCACCCTGCCTTGGACTTTCAAGTGGGTATGGGGACCAATCATAGATCTTTGGGGTATTCCAGCCATGGGTCGCAGGCGGCCTTGGATTCTTGCAGCGCAATTAGGTATGACCCTGACAATAGTAATGATGGCATTTGTTCCTGATCCATCTTTAAACCTTGCGTTGATTGGCTGGCTAGTTTTTGGACATAATATTTTTAATTCACTACAAGATGTTTCAGTCGATGCACTTGCAGTTGACTTATTGCGGGAATCAGAGCGAGGCCGAGTAAATGGTTTCATGTATGGCTCAAAGTTTTTTGGAATGTTTCTCGGTGGAGCTTTCTTGAGCCAAATGGTTGCAGAAGATGGGCTAAGTATTGCTTTTACAATTCAGGTTTTCATGCTCGCAGCAATTATGCTCTTTCCTTTGTTCCTCAGGGAACGTGCTGGGGAAAAGTTACTACCCTGGACAAAAGGAAGTGTACAACTTCAATCGAACCAGCAATTAGCGAATAACGTGCAGCAATTGTTTGGTTTTCTCAAACGTGCATTTTCACTTCGATCAACAGTTCTAGCTGGAGCAGTTGGTTTAACAATGTTTATTGCATCTGGGATACTATCCCCAATTTCAAATGTCTTATTCATCCAAGATTTGGGATGGGAACGTGTTGAGTTCACAAACATAAACGGTGGGTATGGCGTATTCCTTGGCCTCTTCGGAGCAATCGGCGGAGGATTCTTAGCTGATTATGTTGGACCAAAACGAGTGGCTACAATTGGGTGCATATTTTTGGCGATGAGTTATGTAACTTTTGGTTTGTCTTCGCCAGAAACAGGAATTATCCCATGGTTTGATTGGAATACCAAGCCCGCAATGATTACATATATTTTGTTCGATACTTTTGTAAGTAGTTTGATTTCAGCATCACTCTTTGCAATGTACATGACAGTTTCTTGGCCACGTATCGCAGCAACTCAGTTTACAGCGTATATGGCAATTCTTAATTTATCTACCGTAATTGGATTAAAGTCCTCTGGAGTGATTAGCGAATCATTTTCGCTACCCACCATATTTATAGCAGCAGCTGTACTTCAGCTCTCAGTAATAAGCATTTTTCCATTTATAGATGTACATCAGGCACGAAGAGTTCTTGGTGAAACAAGTTAAATGACTTATATATCCATTTTGACAGCAACCAATAATGTCACAAGTCCTACGAATATTTGAATGAGCGACATGTTTACTCTTTCTCTATGACCACCGCTGTTCCATAGCAAAGTACTTCAGTTGCGGATTCCTGTAAGTCTGAAGAGTCGTACCTAAAGCCAACGATTGCATTTGCACCGATTGACTCTGCATGCTCAAGGAGTTGCTGGTAAGCATCAACGCGAGTTTGTTCGCACATTTCAGTGTACGCACCGATCTTGCCACCAACAATGTTCTTAAGACCACCTAAGAATCCTTGGACGATGGTTGGAGAGCGAACCACAATCCCACGTACAATTCCTTTGTACTCTACGATTTTATGTCCGTCGAAATCAAATGTTGTTGTTACTGGTATAGGCATGTAAGAAAGTATACTATAATCATGACTTCGCCTTTTCTACTTTCTACTTGGTCATTTTCAGAGCCTATTCTAGAGTCTGAATACCCAAATCTCTCTGCAGGATGTTCAGCACTAGATGCTGTTGAAGCGTGCGTACGAAATGCGGAGCAAGATGAATCCATTGACTCAGTAGGTTTTGGCGGATTACCTGACCGAAATGGCAACTGCACGTTTGACGCAATGGTTATGACTTCGCCCTCCTCCAGCGGTGCGGTATGCGGCATAGAACGGCACCTTCACCCTGTTTCGATCGCTCGTCTCGTTATGGAAAAAACAAATCACACTTTGCTTGCAGGTACGTTGGCAGATGATTTCGCTGATTCTCATGCAATGGAATCCGCTAATATTCTTGCACACACTTCAGAACAAAAATGGGAAAGTTGGAAAAAGAGGTCACGAGATACCAAGCCTCTTGCACCATTCGATCATGGGCATGGACAGTTGTTTGGTAGTCACGACACAATCGGCACAATCGCACTCGATTCGCATGGGACTCTTGCCGGTGCGTGCAGCACAAGTGGTATGGCATGGAAAGTTCCTGGAAGAGTGGGAGATTCCCCGATCGTCGGGCACGGGTTGTATGTTGACCCAAAGCGCGGAGCTGCAACTGGAACTGGACATGGAGAATTAATCAGTGGGGTAAATGGAGCATTCTTAGTTGTAGACCTCATGGGTCGAGGCGCAACACCACTGGAAGCAATTCACGAGACTCTTGATAGGATTGTTTCGTGTTGGGATATCAAAAAAGAGTACCAGGTCGCGTTTATCGCAACTACTCCAGAGGGGAAATTTGCTGGTGGCGCACTTCGTGCTGGGTTTAAATATGCGATGTGCAATAGTGATGGATGTATTGTGAAAGACCCAGAATTAGTCATGCTTGATTAAGCCGCTTTGTTGACGCCAATGAATTCTTTGAGTGGTGGAAATTTGCAAAGTAACAGTACTTCTTGTACATGCACTGAGCCAATGATGTAGATTGGAACCTCATATTCTTTTGCACGACGTAGAATTGCAACAATGCATGCTGCTAGTTTTGTATCTGCCTGCTTCACAGATGAAAAATTAATCCAAATTGCAATAGGTTTTGTTTCAATGCAGTTAGTTGCTTCTTGCCAGAAATCACGTATTACATCTATCTTTCGAAGATCTCCTCCGATTGCCAGCACAATACTCTCGTCGGGGTTTACTTGTGTTTGTGGGAATTCATCCAACGATTCGAATTTCATATTGTTAAAAGCTATCAAGACAAGGACCTCCAGGTACTGTTTTGCGATTTCATTGACAATACGCAACGTTCGATAACCTTTCAATAACAATTAAAAAAGCGGTCTGCATGATTGCAAACCGCTTTTGAGGTGTATGCGTTATAGATTTTAATCTTGTACGACTGGAAAAGGCGAGAGCATCGAAGGCTTATCTAACAGAGTCGCTCTTCGCATGTCATCTACAAACATTCTGTTATTTGCATCGTTTACAACCGCGATTCCCGCATCGTTTTGAGCATAGGTTTCTGCAAGACCATTCATATTGGGTGCTAAGGTGTTGCGGTTACAACCAGACAGAAGAGCAACAAGGGATAGCGTTGCTGCGGTTATGAGTATTTTATTCATGTGTAATTTCATAAAGTGAAAGTATACCTTTATTACGGCGCTGAGTAGGTGTTTTTAGGAACAGTTTGAGTGGTACATGCTATCCTTACCTCTTATGGACACCCAAATGACTTTAGTGCAATTACAAGAGCTTATTCACAGTCGGTACTACAAAACAGATTCAGAGCGAGGAATCGCCAAAACATTCTTATGGCTTTCAGAAGAATTTGGGGAATTAGCTCATGCATTAGGTAA
>JABJDN010000157.1 GCA_018665385.1 Phycisphaerae bacterium
CAACAAGCAGATATTATATCGCTATGCGTTCCGACACCGCTTGGAAAACATAATGATCCGGACCTTTCATTCGTTCTAGATAGCACAAAAGTTGTTGCAAAAACATTGCGCAAAGGCCAACTTATAGTTCTAGAATCAACTACGTACCCAGGAACTACTCGAGAAGAAATGCTACCAATTTTAGAAGAGACCGGCCTTGTGCACGGCGTTGACTTCTTCTTGGCATATAGCCCAGAGCGTGAAGATCCGGGACGTAAAACGGCTTCAACCCAATCTATCCCTAAACTAGTTGGCGGACTAGATAAAACAAGTGGAGCACTTGCCCATGCTTTTTACAGGAAAGTTGTCAAGGATGCCCACTTAGTTTCTTCTGCAGAGGTTGCTGAATCTGCAAAACTGCTTGAAAACATTTACAGAGCGGTAAACATTGCGCTTGTCAATGAGATGAAAGTCATCCTAGATAAGTTAGATATAGACATTTGGGAGGTTGTAGATGCTGCTGCAACAAAACCATTCGGCTTCCAAGCTTTCTATCCGGGCCCTGGTCTTGGTGGGCACTGCATACCAATTGACCCATTTTACCTTACATGGAAAGCAAAAGAGGTTGGAATGCCAACTCGGTTTATTGAACTTGCTGGCGAAGTAAACCAAAAAATGCCTGCCATCGTAGTCGACCGAGTTGCTTCGGCACTAAACGATGAAGAACTTTCATTGCGTGGAGCCAACATACTCATCGTTGGAGTTTCTTATAAACCTGATGTAGATGATATTCGAGAAACTCCTGCAGTTTTTATCATTGAAGATTTGATTGATCGAGGCGCGAAGGTTTCGTACCATGACCCTCATGTTGCCGTCTTCCCAAAAATGCGTGGGCATAATGTTTCGCTATCGTCTGTTGAACTTTCTAGTGAAACTATAGGGTCATATGATGCTGTCCTTATTGTGACAGACCACACTGCAATCAACTGGGACACTGTTGCTCTACACGCAAAGCTTGTTATTGACACAAGAAACGCACTTGCAAATTGCAGCGAAATTCGGGCACGACTTATTAAAGCATGACATGGAATTGGAAAGTTCTTGACGCAGGCAGATTTGCCCTTGATGGTGGCAGCATGTTTGGTGTTGTCCCAAAAGCTCTTTGGTCAAAACTTGTTGAACCAGACTCTAACAATAGAATCCAAGAAGCATGTAACTGCGTGCTTCTCGAACGGGGCGACGAGCGTGTGCTTATAGAAACTGGCTACGGGGATGGGTGGAACGAAAAAGAGGTAGCAATGTTCGCAATGAACGGCGATACTATCGCCAAAGCGTTGCAAGAGCAAAGCGTGGACCCTGAATCTATCACTTGTGTCGTCCTGTCACACCTTCACTTTGACCACGCGGCGGGTGTTACACTTTTGCCAAATGCGAAAGTGATTGTGCAAAAGCAAGAGTGGGATGATGCAAACGCCAACCGGTCCACAATGAATAGAACCTATTTACCACGGGTTCTTGATTCCATTCGAGAGCGTATAGAATTGGTTGATGGTAACACAACTGTGCTAGGTGACATCCAACTGACCGTTCGTAAAGGTCATACTTGGGGGTTACAGTCCGTTCAATTTCAAGATGCGAAAGGCACGGTGTGTTTCTGCTCTGATGTTATGCCGACTTGTAATCATGTCGGCCTTGCGTATTCAATGGGGTACGATATGCTCCCTTGGGACAACGCGCAAACTAAACGACAGCTTCTCGAAGAAGCATTCGAGAACAAGTGGCGTCTCGTACTTTGCCACGAAATAGAACACCCTGTTGTGGGTGTTTCTAAAGATAGCCGCGACCGCTTTGTTTTACTGCCGGTTACTTAAGAAAAGAAACTATTGTGTTTGCTACGTGTTCGACTTGTTCCGTTTCAAGCTCTGGGAAAATCGGTAGTGCGACTGTTTCAAGCGCAGCTCGTTCAGTCTCTGGCATCGGCAATCCGCCCAGGTCTGCAAAACACTCTTGCATATGAAGCGGTACGGGGTAATAAATATCTGAGCCAATTCCTTGATCAGTAAGGTGGTCGCGAAGTTCGTCGCGTTTGCCATCCTTAACGCGCAGAATATATTGATTCCAAATATGACGCGCAGGCACTGTTGGTGGTTGCGGAGTGACAAGACCTATGCTACCTGCTGCTCCAAAAATATCGTTGTAAAGTTTCGCGTTTTTAGCACGGGAGGCATGCCATTTTTCCAAGTATTGCAACTTAATGAGAAGCACGCCAGCTTGCAGGGCATCAAGGCGGCTGTTAATGCCAACCTCGCTGTGGTAATAGCGTCGCTCTCCACCATGCACTCGAAGCTTCGTCATTCGGTCAGCTAGCGCATCGTCGTTTGTTGTAATCATTCCACCATCGCCAAAACCACCTAGGTTTTTTGTTGGGTAAAAACTAAAGCAACCAATTGTTCCGCGTGAACCAGCCATGGCGCCTGTTGCATCTCTTGAGCCAATCGCTTGAGCGGCGTCTTCGATGACAGGAACACCAAGAGATGAAGCAGTTTCCAACACGCTATCCATATCGACTGTTTGTCCATATAAATGCACGGGCATAATCGCTTTCAGGCGAGTGCAATTTTTTGCTACTTCTGCAATTGTGTCTGCCGTAATGTTATACGTTACGGGGTCAATATCAGCCCATACTGGAACTGCGCCTATTCTTCGAATTGCACCCGCTGTTGCAAAAAATGTAAACGATGGACAAATAACCTCGTCACCTGGTTTCACATCTAGTGCCATAAGCGCAAGAAGCAATGCATCACTTCCTGACGCGCACCCAATTGCTCTTCTTGCGCCAACATATGCAGAAATTTCGTTTTCAAGTTCTACTACTTTTGGGCCAAGCGCAAAGTATTGGCTGTCGCATATTTCATGCAACATGGGCTCTACTTCTGCGCGAAGCGTTTCATATTGCAATTTTAAATCTAATAGTGGAACTGATATTTTCGTAGTCGTCATTGTGTCACCTCAATAAGGACATTCTATCAAAAAACGAATTAATTCGCTTCTAATGGAGAACTCTCTTCAATAGGTACTGATTTAATATGGGGGAAGGAGTTTGGTCGTAACTCATCGGATGGTTCATATTCTGGAACAGCCTGGCGCACTATTTCAAGCATTTTATCGTCGTCTCTGTTTTCAACTGAATTCTCAAGTAACTCGACTAATACTTTAATCTTTTCCAAATCGTGCG
>JABJDN010000108.1 GCA_018665385.1 Phycisphaerae bacterium
ACGCGAAGTGCAGTTTCAGTGTTTTTAATTTTGCTCTCAATTGGTCTATTTGCAATGTTAGTGAGCACAAAACCAGAACTCGCAATTTCAAGCGGTGACCGTTCACTACCTGCTGTAATTGTATTAGAAGCTCAAAAAATTCCGATAGCTCGAAGGACCATCGGGTACGGAACAGCAGAGGCTATCGGACACGCCGAAGTGTCTGCACAGGTAACTTCTACCGTCCTTGTACTACCACCTTCCGCTAGCGTAGGTCTGAAAGTAAAAAAAGGTGATTTGCTCGTCGAGTTAGACCCTAATGACTACGAGCAAAATGTCTTACGAGCTCAGTTAGCCGTTAATTCGGCGCAAACAGATAGAGAATTGTTGAGTATAGAACGGTCCGCGGCAGAAGAACGAGCAGATATAGCGAAACAAGACCAGGCATTAGCTGATGCAGAGCTGGCGAGAGTCAGAGAAGCTGCCCTCAAAGGAGCGGCAAAGCAACGCGAAGTAGACTTGATTAAACAGAAAGCATTAGCCGCGGCTTCCTCAGCAGTGAATGCAAAAGAGTTAGCAGATCGATTCCCTTCTCGTGAAGAAATTTTATCAACCACCATTCAAAGTAGAAAAGCAGAATTACAACTTGCAGAAGAAAATTTGCGAAGGTGCAAAATTTTATCACCGATTGATGGCGTCCTTCAGGAAGTCGACGTGCGAGTGGGTGAGCATGTTGTGAATGGCACACGGATTGCTAAAATAGTGAATAGTACGCGTGTTGAAATTCCACTCAGGTTGCCATCCTACGCTCGTTCCTATGTGCAAGTCCATGATTCAGTTTCATTGCGATCGGCTGGTTTTGGTAAACGATACTGGAACGCATACGTTTCTCGAATTGCACCAGAAGATGATTCGCAAACACGGACGATGGTTGTGTACGTAGATGTTGAACAGAATGCGTCGAGCCCAACTCGAATTCCTTCAGGTTTGTTTGTTCGTGGAGAAGTCCATAATGCTAGCAGAGCAACTTTAAGATGGGCAGTACCAAGGCGTGCAATTCGTGACGATAGAGTGATGGTGGTCCGTGACAATGTTCTTCGAAGCATCCCAGTAGTAATTGATTTTGCCTATTCCGGTACTCTCGAACAACTAGGATTGCCAGACGTAGATTGGGCTATTTTGGAAACACCCCTTGTCGAAGGTGATTTGATTGTCGTTGACCCTGGAGGTTCGCTACGTGATGGAATGGGTGTCAGAGCGCTGCTTGCAACTAAGGTAACCCAGGAATGAATTTTCCTCGGTTTGGAGTAAAGAACCCAGTTCCAATCAACTTGCTGATGGCAGCTCTTATTCTTGCTGGAATTTTTTCTGCGTTTACATTACGTAGGCAATTCTTCCCTGATATGACCTTCGACCAAGTTATGGTGACTATGGGATATCCTGGAGCATCCGCTGAAGATGTCGAATCCTCTATTGCCACTCGAATCGAAAATGCTATTTTTGAGATCGACGAAGTTGACGAAGTTAATACAACTTGTGCCGAAGGGTATGTTTCGATTTTGGTTTCATTTAAAGAGGGGACATCGAATCTCGATGATGCTATTGATTCTGTCCGCAGGGCAGTAGAAGCGCTTCAAGATCTACCGAGCGAAGTTAAACGTCCTAATGTCAGACGGATTGATCCCCAAATGCCTGTCATCATGGTGCAATTATGGGGCGATGTTGACAAGCAAGTAATGAAGCATGCTATTCGTGATATTCGAGATGACCTTCGAACATTTTCAGAAATGGGCGCGATTGAAGTTGGCGGGGATATTGCTAATGAGTTAACTGTAGAAGTAGACCAAGACAGTTTGGTTAAGCACGGAATTAGTATCCAAACAGTTGCAAACCGTATTTCTTCTTGGACTTCACAAGTACCAGGCGGCACAATGCGGAGTTCCGGCGGTGACATAGTTATTCGTACCGATACGCCTGATGAATCTTCTCTTGATTTAGAAGAAATTGTAATTCGTTCTTCAGTCGATGGGGAAACTTTGTATTTAGGCGACATTGCGAAATTACGAACAACTATTGTAGACATACCAATCGCTATTCGATTTAATTCCCATCCTTCGATGAGCCTTAATGTGACAAAATCGGGCGATCAAGATATTGTCAAGATGGCTGAAATTGTCCGCGCGTATGTTGCAGGCAGAATGGGCGATTCATTTGAACAAGATTGGAAAGATATCTTTTTCAACGGTAATTCGCCGAGGCAGAAAGCGTGGCAGTTGGGCGTTGATGCAAGCCCGTTGCCAGAAGGCGCATCACTTTCTACATTTACAGATTTAGCTCGTTTTGTAGAGGGCCGCATGAACCTGCTTACTGAAAATGCACTGTACGGTGGTTTTTTAGTTTTCATTTTGTTACTGCTTGCCCTGAATTGGCGAGTGGCTCTTTGGGTGGGCATTGGTTTGATTACCGCTCTTGGTGGCACATTATTCATAATGTCGTTGTTTGGTGTTACTTTAAATATGCTGACGATGTTCGCACTTATTTTAGTTTTAGGGCTTCTTGTCGACGATGCAATTGTTGTCGCTGAAAATATTAAGGCGCAACATGAAAAGGGTGTTCCAGCAATGCAAGCGGCTGTAGATGGCGCGAGCCAAGTACTATGGCCAGTTGTTGCAACAGTTCTTACCTCTATTGTTGCGTTTTTACCATTGACGTTCATTAAAGGAAATATGGGCGATTTACTCGGTGCGTTGCCAATTGTTGTCGCATGCGCACTTGCTATGAGCCTTTTTGAAGCGCTGCTTATATTGCCAGGTCACTTAGGGCACAGTCTAAAAAAATCAGAAGGTATTCCGAAGACTGCAATTGCAAGAACAGTACATGCATACGAATTGTTTCGAGATCGAATTCTGTTTGAAAAAGTTATACCAGCGTATTTGTGGTTACTCAGCGCAACAATACGGTATAGGTACGTTGCATTCTCATTTGCCATATCGGTTCTGATCTTTTCATTCGGTCTTATAAGTGGCGGAAGGGTGGGCTATGAGTTTATG
>JABJDN010000009.1 GCA_018665385.1 Phycisphaerae bacterium
ACATCGCATCGGTTAATTCTGAAATTGGATACATTTGGGTCTTTGGTGATTACAATCAATTTTCTAGCGGCACCATTATTATAGATTTAAACGGTGCAGAAACTGCTGGAACAGATTACGACTACATTGCTGCGAATGGTTCGACATACAGTATTGGCACGCTCAAGATTCGAAGCCACAATGGCTTCCAGCCTTCTCATGGTGAGGTCTTTACAGTGCTTGATAGTACTTCAGCTACACATGACTCTAGTTTTTCAGTTGTTGAACCTACTAGCTTTAATGCAGGAATCTCATTTATACAATCGTCCACGAGCGATGGCGTTTCTATATCAGCATTTGTCACGCCAATCATTTATGTGGATGCGGATAACGCCTCTGGTGATGGCACGTCGTGGGAAAACGCATATCCGACACTCCAAGAAGCATTAGTAGGTGCGCCTGTGTTCAGTCAAATTTGGGTTGCTGAGGGCTTATACACTCCGGGCGCAACGCGCGAGGATACATTTACATTGCAATATTTCGTGTCGGTGTTTGGTGGCTTCGAGGGCAATGAAATAAATATTCATCAACGCAATATAGAGGCGCACCCAACGATTCTTTCAGGAGACATTAATAATACGCCAAACGATACCTCTGATGATGCATACCATGTTGTAACAGCTCCGCTTATTGTGACAACCCTAGATGGACTAGTCATTACAAAAGGCAACGCAAATGGCAATGGTACGAACCAGTCTATCGGTGGTGGAATTTATCAAACGTATGGCGCGGTTTCTATTAGCAACTGTACTGTTCTCGACAACAAAGCAACCTATGAAGGTGCTGGAGTATACGTCTATGGGGGCTCACTCGATATTTCGAATAGCCACGTAGAAGGCAACATTTCAAGCAAGCAAGGCGGAGGGATATATTCTGAACAATGCAGCCTAACCATTGATTCAACTCATTTCAAATCGAATAGAATTTTGCGGTACATGCCTTTATATGCTGAGGGTGGCGGCTTGCATGTCGACGATGGCTCGCTTACTCTGAGCAACTCAGTATTTGATGACAATAGCGCCTTCTTTGGCCTTGGTATTCCAGATGGCGGGACGGGTGGTGCTCTTTATGCAAGACAATGCGCAACCGTTATAGAAGACACCACGTTTAAAAATAACCGCGCTCTCAACGGTGGCGCTGTGTATTTTTCAGAAAACTCCAACACACAAACAGCGGTAATCAACAGGTGCATCTTCGATAACAATTACATTTTCTGGAACATAAACCCAGCGTATGCTGGTGGAGCCGCATTCAAAAGTGGAGGTGGTGTAAACAGCCAAACGGTACTTGTCAACTCATTATTCTCTGGCAACGATGGCGGAGAAACAGCTATCATTGATATGGGCATAGGCGGAGGGAACGCAAACAAAATAAAGAACTGCACGATTGCATACAACGAAAATGTCGGTGTATATGCTGCCGTCGTTGGCGAAGGGGTATTTCTTAACAGTATTTTATGGCGCAACACGGGCAGTAATTGGTTCTATAACCAGATCAATAGTAACTTCGTGATTAGTCAATCAATCATAGATAGAATTCCAGGTGGAGGGCATCCAGGAATCGTTTCTACGGCAGACCCATTATTCATTGCGCCCCGTGGCCCAGATGGAGTCTTTGGAACTGGTGACGAAGATTACCGCTTGCTGCCGGAATCCAGAGCAATTGATTGGGGTGCTGACACCTACTACAACCCTGAAAATCTAGGCGCTACAGATCTAGGGGGAAAAACAAGACTGGTAAATGACCCGTACACCGTGGACCGTGCTGTCCCTAATGTTATAGATCTAGGGTGTTACGAATTCCAAATTCAATATACAGGAGATGAAGGGTTCCGTTCGTACAAAGTTAATGGCGGTCTTGAATTTGGAACCGATATTAACTGGGAACCAGAAGAATCGCCAAGCACTAACAACGCTGCGTTCTTCCCAAAAATGTTTAAAAGTCTTTCATTTACTTCCGATGAATCTATCCAATCACTCACAATGGTTTCGGGCATTATTGACTTTTCGTTAGGCAACCATACCGTCACGGTTGGGGCTGAAAACAATTCAGTTTCTATAGGCGCATACGACAGGGATTTCATCATAGAGTTCGGTGTAGTCGATGGTACGATCATTGCTCCGCAATTTGTCGTCTCAGGTAACGGCCAGCTATACATGGATAACTCTACAATTCAAACCACAGGCGGTCTTGTATTGCTTGACGGCGGAAAGATGTACGGCCAAGGAAATATCCAAGGCAACGTATACAACACAGGGTCTCACGAACTTGATTCAGTTAACAATGCATATCCATCGGTTACAGGCGATTACTATATGACCGAAGATGCTATAGCTGGTCTTTCTGGATCTGGTTCAATTGCATTCAACCTCCAAGATTTCAATAATGATGGAGTGATCTCGCACATTTCTGTAAGTGGCACTACTACGCTCGGTGGAGTACTTTCTGTGCTTGCTGGAAATGGCCTCTTAGTTGGGGAGACAGCAACAATACTCTCATCAAGCGGTGGCATTGTGAATAACTTTGATTCAATTTTATCCATTGGATTTTCAGCGGATGAGTTACCAATTGTTTCGACAGTTGCCAACGCTAACGGCACAGGAAGTAGTGTAGTAGTAGCACTGCAATCTGTTTCAGCACTCATTGGATTTGATGATCCAGATGCCACAAACATCAATGCATTGCCAAAAGATGGCGAATTAGCGGATATTGATGGAGATGGATACCCAGACCTCGTTCTTTCCATCCCAGACGACACCGATGGCAATGGAGATACTGACTCCATTATTATTTTGTACAACGGCGGAGTCGATAGCAGCGACAATTGGCTAGGATTCTCCGGTGGAACACAACAAATTCTTGTTGGCGACAATCCAAACGGCCTTACCACTGCCGACTTCGATAGAGATGGCGATATTGATATTGCTGTTGTAAATACGAATGACGATACAGTCAGCGTGTTAGAAAATGAAACTTCCCTTCGTGGAACAGTCACGTTTACTAAACGCGACCTTGCTACAGATTATTATGGCGATGCAGAGGCTATCGAAGCATTACCAACAGATGTGACCCATGGAAAATTTTCCAATAGTGGCGAAGTAGACTTGGCAATCGCAAATAGTGGCGACGGAAGAATGGTCATTATTAATGGGCCGCTCTTTGCAGATAGAGCAATGCCCGGTGGTTCGAACCACCAAACAGGTGGCGGTGCTCAAAATATCGACCCAGGCGATGTTAACAACGACAAAGATTTTGATAAAGTTACTGTCACCGGCAGAGAAGGCCAGACAACAGTCTTTAAAGGTCAAACAGCAATGGCAGGGTCAACTTCTTACGCTATTGACACTGTACTTGACATGGGCAATAGCATAAGCGAACAAATTGTTGCAGACTTTGACAACAATGGAATGGACGATCTCATTGTGTGCGATGCAGACAATAATTCTATAAGCATTGCGCTGCAGAAACTTGATGGCACCTATAAAACACCTGCTTTGTTATCGCTGTATTCTGGCTCTGCAGGAGGGTATATAGAGCCACGTTCCATTAGCACGATAGACATAGATGGAGATGGTGATCTTGACCTTGCAATCGTCGTTAAAGACGAGAATGAAAATGTGATTACTGCAATTTTCAGAAATGATACGCAAGAAGGCACAACAACTGTTGCACTTACCGATATAAGCCAAGCAGAGGGTATAGGGCTTAACCCACTTATGGCTCGTTCTGCTGATATTGATAACGATGGCACCGCTGATCTGCTTATGGTCACAGATACCATCGCCTATCGAAGTAATACGGCTGCAGGTTCTGCTCAAACTGTGCTTAATGAAGGCGCTGAAAATAACACATGCCCTGCAGACTTTGACGGAAACGGAAACGTAGCAGTGGCTGATTTACTCGTTCTGATTGCAGCTTGGGGTCCAGGAACTGGACCAGAAGATTTAAATGGTAACGGAACAGTAAATGTTGCTGATCTACTTCTGCTTATTGGAGCATGGGGTGCTTGCCCATAATGTAGAATGTAACCATGACGCAGACTACTGCGGGCGAGAAGAGAAGCAAGCCCAAGAATAACCCATGGTCAACACCTGCGATGCAACAGTATCGTTCGATGAAAGAAGCGCACCCCGAATGCGTGCTTTTCTTTCGCATGGGCGACTTCTATGAAATGTTTGATGAAGATGCTCGCATTGTCTCTAAGGCAATTGGGATCTCCCTTACACAACGAGGCAACGGCCTTGATATGGCTGGAGTTCCTCACCACGCAGCTGAAGGGTATATGCGTAGAATGGTGGATGCTGGATTTCGCGTTGCTGTTTGCGAACAACTGGAAGACCCAGCGCAAGCGAAGGGTGTTGTTAAACGAGGAGTGACACGCGTTGTAACACCTGGCACGCTTATTGACGAATCGTTACTTGACGAATCAAAGTCTAATCTACTCGGCGCAATGCATTTTAAAAACGGAACCGTTTCAATTGCACTGACTGAAGTGTCCACGGGGCGATTTGAATTGCATCAATGCGAAGCGCACCGAGTTGGTGATGTGTTGCAACGGCTTGGGCTTTCTGAAGTCATCATCGATGAAGACGACGAATTCCTTGCAGGCGCTGCTTCCAGATTTGGAGTTTCAATTACGACGCGCCCTTCCTGGATGTTTCTAATTGACGAGGGCACTGCCCTTCTCACGAAACAATTTGGTGTCACGACTGTAGAAGGCTTTGGGTTACAAGCAGATGACGAACGTATTGGGCCGGCAGGCGCACTACTCGCATACGTAAAACAAACACAAGCGCAACATGGCGAGTTAAGCCATTTGAGAATTCCAACCATTCAAAACGAAACGTCGTTTGTACATCTTGATGCAACGACAATTCGCAGTTTAGAAATTGAACAAACCATCCGAAGCAACACTGTCGAAGGTTCACTGCTCTGGGTCATGCAACGCTGCAAAACAGCAATGGGCAAGCGTCTTTTGCGGCAGTGGCTATGCGAACCACTTGCCTGCCGAGAATCTATTGAACAACGACAACAAGTCGTTCGCGCATTTATTGAAGACGCCGAAATGTTTAGGAACACGCACATTATTCTTGACTCGATTCAAGATATTGCACGCATCGCTGGCCGCGTCGCAATGGGCAGAGTGACCCCTCGTGATATCGTAGCACTTGGAAATTCAATTCAGATGTGCCGAGAACTTGCATGTTCGCTCACCGCTTCAGCACTCGCAACTATAAAGAGCGAAATTAATGCGCTTGCAGATGAATTGATGCCACTCGCGACATCAATCCAGTCGCAATGCATTGAAGCACCGCCCGCGCACATGCGCGATGGGGGTTTGTTCCAAGATGGCATTGACGAGGTCCTTGATGAAGCGCGCATGTTGCAAAGAGATGCAGGTTCCTGGCTTGCACAGTACCAAGCACGATTGACCGAAGAGACCGGCATCAGCACAATGAAAGTTGGATTCAATAAAGTCTTTGGATACTATATTGAAGTCACGCACGCTCAAACGAGCAATGTCCCAGATACATTTACTCGAAAACAAACACTGAAAAATGCTGAACGATATATCACCCCCGAATTGAAAGAGTTTGAAAACAAAGTACTCAGCGCTGATTCAAAAGCAATCACGAGAGAACTTGAACTCTACGACGCACTTTGTCGATCCGTCTCCAGTAATGTCACCTCTATTATTGCGTTTGCAAATGTTGTTGCAAAACTTGACACACTCATCTGTTTTTCTGATGTTGCAAATCGAAACAACTTCGTACAACCAACGCTAGTAGATGAATCAATCATTGCTATAGAAGGCGGACGCCACCCTGTCCTTGACCGAATGTTACGCGACGAATTTGTTCCAAACAATTGTTTGCTAGAAGGCAACACGCTTGCACTTATAACAGGACCGAACATGGCGGGAAAATCAACGTATATTCGTCAAGTCGCTCTCATCACCTTACTGGCGCATACCGGAAGTTTTGTTCCAGCAACAAGTGCCACCATCGGCATGGTCGACAGAATTTTCACACGTGTAGGGGCAAGCGACGAACTGCATAGTGGACAGTCGACATTCATGGTCGAAATGGTTGAAACTGCAAACATATTAAACAATGCCACAGAAAAAAGCTTGGTAATTCTTGACGAAATTGGCAGAGGCACAAGCACGCTTGATGGACTTTCCCTTGCATGGGCAATTACAGAACAACTTGCTTCTCGAGGTTGCAGAACATTATTTGCAACGCATTACCATGAACTTACTTCGCTAGAAGAACAATACGATGCAATTGTTAATTTGCACGTCACAGTGAAAGAATGGCAAGACGAAATCGTCTTCTTGTACGGCATCAAAGAGGGCTACACAGACAGAAGCTACGGTATTCACGTTGCAAAAATTGCTGGGGTCCCACAAAATGTTGTCGCAAGAGCAAACGAAGTTTTGAATTCGCTCGCTGTACACACTGCACAAGAACACGACGCAACTACAACCATCCCAGCTCCGCAGATGAGTTTGTTTACTGAATACTTGCCCAACCCTGTTATTGAAGAATTGCAAGCTGTGGACATGAATGCACTTTCGCCGATGGAGGCCTTTGAATTGTTACGGTCTCTTAATCGCCGTGCTTCTGGCGAAGACGAGCACTCAACCTAAGCAACAACTGAACACGTTCGAATTCATTCACCCAATCTTGGATATTTTCTTGAAGTTCATCCTGTGGAATAGGCGCCCCTGGAATGTCGCACGAAGCGCCGAGTTGCCTCTTTGCTATCGCACGGTAC
>JABJDN010000008.1 GCA_018665385.1 Phycisphaerae bacterium
TCGATATTCGCAGAATTACAAAGAAGGTTCCCACAACTTTGCACTGAAATCTCTTCCCAGGTGGGATTGACGGAGCCAAAGGCCCGCCAAGAACTTAGAGAATACAAGTTGAATGGGCTCGGTCAACTCTTAAATCAAGAGATTTTGCCAAAATATCCAAAAAGACCCCATGGTCTACCTATTTTAACACTGTAGCATGCTGCAGAGTGCCTTGCAGAAGCAAAGAAGCTGACGCAGTGATCTCTACTTGAACAATTGTGCCAATGAGATTATCTGCATGCTCTTGAGATTCTGCATCAAACACACAAATCAGATCTCCACCTGTCCTGCCAGAGAGTTGAACGATTGGCTTCTCCCATTTCAACTCAACCCCTTTTCGTTTGGCCGTTTTGGGGCTTAATCGTTCGACAAAGACATCAACAATCTTGCCTTCGTATGCTTTATGTATCCCTGCGCTTATTTCGCTTCCCAGAGCTAAAAGAGCATTCAGCCGTCGCTTCTTTACGTCTCTTGGAACATCGTCTTCAAACCGATCAATTGCAACTGTGCCAGGTCTTGGTGAGTAATGAAACACAAAGTTATTTTTGAATCGCACTTTTTCTAGCAGAGCTCTTGTAGCCAAATAATCCTCTTCCGTTTCGCCACAGAAGCCAACGATAATATCGCCTGCGATTTCTACATCTGGAATGATTGCACGCGCTCTATCTATAAAGGCAAGATATTCCTCAACCGTGTATCCCCTATTCATCTTCTTCAGCATGACATTTGAGCCCGATTGTGCCGGCACGTGCAAATAATTGCAAATACGAGGACAATCACGCATTACACTAAGAATGTCATCGCCGAAATCAATTGGGTAACTCGTTACAAACCTTAACCGTAGAAGATCCGGTACTTCATCATGAATTTTCTTCAGTAAATTGGCGAATGTTGTCACTTGCTGATGCTCGTCAATTGGTTTTTTAAAGGCAGTTAAGCCCGGGCCAATTTGAGGTACTTCCACACCTTCTGCATTTAGAGCCACACCATGCGTATATCTATAATGGTTGACGGTTTGGCCAAGAAGCGTAATTTCAATTGCTCCATTTTTCACAAGTGCCCTGCACTCTTCCACGATAGATTCTGGCGGACGGTGCACTTCTGCACCCCTTGTATTAGGAACGACGCAGTATGTACAAAACTTGTTACAACCACGGGTGATTCGTACATAGGCAGAGCTAGTACGGGAGTGCCTGAAATCGGGATCAAAGGCACGAGATAAATCTAGAAGTTCTAAATTGTCATCTGCAGCCGAAAGTGCAGAAGACCTTCGAGAGCGATTACCCTGCAAGGCTGATCGTTCCTTAGTACTGAGAATTTCACCAATCATTGCGTTGTGCAACAACGTGGGCAAGCGGTCTAACTCACTTGGTCCACAAATAAAATCCAATTGAGGATATTTACTCAATAAGCGTTTGCCTTCTCGCTCTGGAAGGCAACCAAGCATGCCAACAACAACTTCGCGGCCATCATTTTTCTCGATGCCAAGTTGACCGATACGACTTAAGACTTTATTTTCTGCCTGCTCGCGCACCGAGCAGGTGTTAAACAATACTACATCTGCGCTGTCTCTTGAATCGCCAAACGCATAGCCCAACCCTGCAAGTTGCCCCTGTACAAGCTCACTATCAAGCTCATTCATCTGGCAACCAAAGGTTTCCAAGAAGATAGTTTTATGCTGGTTTTGATTGTCTATTTTGTTAATCATGGGAAGGGGTACAGTATGACCGAAGTTGCAATAGATTGTGCGGTAAAACTGCAAATACAGTCGATACTGAGTAGATATGCGAGCAGGCCAAGGCATTATTGTCATTTCCATCACCCTTTTGATGCTCGGGGTGGTCATGGTAAATTCCGCTGGCATGCAAGTAGCACAAGAACCCTTAGATTTCAGGGATATGCTCACAAGCCGACCAACAATGCTTGCCTTCTTCGCCATTATTGCGATGTTCATAGGGAGCCGATTCCCAATACATATTTTTGAAAAGAAATTCTGCAAAATACCACTTGTACTTTGGTTGTTACCAATAACCATCGCGCTTCTGTTTTGCGTGTATTTGCCAGGTATCGGGCGTGAAGTGAACTATTCAAGCAGGTGGGTCACTTTTGGACCTCTTAGTTTTCAACCAAGTGAGATTACTAAATGGACGATGGTGCTTGTTATCGCCTGGTGGGGAGCTTCGCAAGCGGAGCACTTTGGGAAATATTGGAAGGGATTCGTTCTTCCGCTTTCCTGCATTGGTATTATCACTGCAATCATCGCAGTAGAAGATTTAGGGACTGCAGTGCTTATTTTTGCCGTTGCGTGCTTAGTTCTATTCGCGGCAGGATCTAGGTTACTTCACTTTGCAACGCTTGTGCCAGTTGCACTTGGCGGTTTTGCGTTCGCTGTGTACACCAGCCCGTACAGAATTGCTCGACTTCAAGCATATATGCACCCCTTCGATGATCCTGAACAAAGCGGCTATCACATTTTACAATCGATGTCGACTATTTCTGGCGGTGGACTCGCGGGCTTGGGGCTCGGTAACGGGATTCATAAATTTGGGTATTTGCCGGAAGATACGACTGACTTTATATATTCAGTCATCTGCGAAGAACTTGGTTTCTTCGGTGCTTTTGCCGTTGCCTGCTTGTACATCGGGCTCGTTGTACTCGGCGTGTATGTAATCCGAAAAACTACAAACACATTCT
Organism: Phycisphaerae bacterium; assembly: GCA_018665385.1. Lineage (GTDB taxonomy): Bacteria > Planctomycetota > Phycisphaerae > Phycisphaerales > SM1A02. The sequence goes on from JABJDN010000008.1 coordinate 2,734, forward strand.
TGCAACTGATTGCGTTTGGAATTGTAGTCACAGTTGGCTTGCAAGCTTGCATGAATATACTTGTAGTAACAGCACTCATTCCAACAAAGGGTATCGCCCTTCCATTATTGAGTAACGGCGGTACGGGGTGGTTACTTACAGCATTTTGCATTGGGCTCATTGACGCAATCGACCGCAAAAACGATAGAGCACTGCAAATGTCCACAAAAACAAACAGCACAACAACGCCAACGCATGCCTAATGTACTCATTGCTGGCGGAGGCAGTGGTGGTCACGTAGCGCCAGCGATCGCCGTCGCAGAAGCGCTCGTTGCACAAGGGAGCACGTGCACACTAGCTACATCTCATCGAGCAATCGATGCCTGTATGCTTACAAGTACCACATTCGAATCGTTTGCTCTCCCTGCAGCACCATTGAAGTTGAGTGTTCAAGGGGGTATTCGTTTTTTACGTGGGTTTGCACAGACTGAGCAAATTGTGCGTACATATATAGAGGAAGCCGGAATTGACTGTGTTGTTTCAACTGGCGGATTTGTATGCGCCCCTGCACTCCGTGCTGCTCGAAAGGCACACTGCCCAACCGTGATGCTCAATCTCGATGACCCTCCTGGAAAAGCGAATCGCTTAGCCTCTCGCTGGGCAGATTGCATACTTACCACAGTTGATTGCACTCTCCCGAATGCTGAGCGTATTCCACCACCAGTACGTTCAAGCGTGCTTGCAACTGCAAGGCAAAATGAAACATACACTGCATACGGTTTAGACCCACAAAAATTACTGCTCCTCGTCACTGGCGCTTCCCAAGGTGCCACAAGCATAAACGCATGTATCCCCGAACTTGCTATGCAACACCCTACCTTTTTCCAAGGGTGGCAAGTAGTGCATCTCACAGGAACCGGCAATGACGAGGAGGTTTCAGCGAAGTGGGGAGAAACAGATGTGCAATACTGTGTTCTTGAATTTGAAGAACAGATGGGAACCCTTTGGGGAATAACGGATCTTGCAATTACAAGAGGAGGAGCAAACACAATTGCAGAGTTAGCCATAAACGCTGTGCCTGCAGTTGTACTCCCGTACCCGTACCACAAGGATGACCATCAACGAACGAACGCTGAACAACTTCGAAAAGTTGGTGGCGTTCTAGTGGAAAAAGATTACATCAACACAACTAAAAATCTTGCACACGCGGGCAACACAATTCTTGCATTGTTAAAAGACCACCAGAAACGTTTTGCAATGCGCCAAGCACTTGCCTCGCAAACGCCAATAAATGGCTCAACATGCGTTGCAGATGCTTGCATGCGTATTTCAACTGCGTAATTATCTGTTTTTTTGTGGCAAAACATCAAAAAAGAGGTATTCTTGCAGACAGCCTTATGCCTTTGAATACCAATAATCTTCCTACAAGATGTGTTGTGTTAGTGCCATTGAATCGCATCGACACAGCTGAGCATGTCGCATCCAAGTATGAACTAGAAATAATTATTGAACATCATGCAATTCTGGCCATGGCAGAAATCTGTCTTTTGCATCAAGAAGCAACAAGCAAGCAAGCATGGAATTCCGAAGCAAGAACCATTCAGTTGGTCTTAGTGCACGCGCAAGAATTAGACGGTCTGCCCGAATTACTTGCGGCAGTCCGTTCGTATTTACCAAGCGTTCGCATCGTCGAGTTACGTAACGGCCAACTTGAAGCAGTAGAAAATCATGGTGCAATTATTGATGCGCTCGATGATTTACCCGTTATTCACACAGAAAATGTGGATGCAGATGAGCTTTCAATGCTTCTTGACACACCAGAAGGCGAGGTAGAAGAATAATGCCGAGCCGAGAAACAAGAACATCAATTGTTTTCGCAGGCCCTACCAGTGATGCGTTAGTGCAATCGATGGAGCAACCCTCATGTGCTGTGCGAACTTTGTACGACGCAATTGGGAAACTGGCAACCTGTGATGCAACCACTCTTGTTGAAGCAGTTGTGATTGATGACACGTTGCTCGAAAAAAACGGAGAGCAACACATAGATGCAATTCGACGTGTTGACCCAACCTCAATTATTGTAGTTAGGGGCTCACACGCAAAGAATACTGGTGCAGATGCTTCTGTACCCTACGATTGCAATGAGCGAATCCTTACATCTGCAATTGCAAATGCGCTCTCAAAACCAATTGATGCAAACCAAAATGAAGAAACAGAACAAGATTTAGATGAGATTCTTGGTCTTGTCGATGCAGTTGATTACGTTCAAGAAACAACGAATCTTGGAGATACCGATTTAGTACGAGCGCTTATGCATTCGCCATCAAGTTTCAAAGAAGTTTTACTTAGGCTTTTGCAACAGCAAACAAAATGGTCGTACTGTTCAATCCTAAACGACACACAATCTGCTCCTGCAGATTCAATCACTGCGCCTCTACGCTATGGCCATGAAGAGCATGGGATTCTTGCTGCAACAGGTGCAACAAGTGATGATATAACACGGTGGGCAAGGTGGACAGCATGCTGGCTCAACCTGGCTAGAAAACAACGTCAGTTAAAACTTCTCGCATACAAAGATGAGTTATCTGGTGCTTGGAACAGGCGATTCCTTCGTACATGCTTAACAAAAGAACTCCAGATTGCAAAAAACCAACGACGCCCCCTTACAATTATGATCTTTGATATTGATGACTTCAAACATTACAACGACAAATGGGGACACGATGCAGGGGACGAAATCATTCGAGAAGTAGTCAAACTACTTCAATCTATTATTCGAAAAGGCGACCATGTTTGCAGAATTGGTGGAGATGAGTTTGCTGTTCTATTTTGTGATCCAACACCACCACGTGAACCCGGTTCGAACCACCCTACTACTGTTGAAATTCTTGCCCGTAGATTTCGTGAACAGGTTTCTAAAGCACAGTTTCCGAAACTAGGCGAAGAAGCAACCGGCTCACTTTCAATTTCGGGCGGTCTAGCCACGTTCCCATGGGACGCAAGCGATGTAGATAGCCTCGTAGAAAAAGCAGACCAGCGACTATACAAGTCAAAACGATTGGGCAAAAACTCAATTACCATCGGCAGAGAAGAGTAAATAAAGCGAGAATAGGAACATCGCTAAAACACTCATTCTTTCTGATATCCATTTTTGTAAAAAAAGTTCCACTTGCAAAGATCCAAAACATTTAAGTGATGTATGGGCTGGATGCAGCGAACTCATTCTTAACGGTGATACTTGTGAGGAACATAATAGTAAATTTTCTACTCAGTCCAAAGAATACACTGAACGATTGATCGACCTTGCAACTCAGGATGGCCTGAAAGTAATTCTTGTTTGTGGAAATCATGACCCAGAGTACGGCGTATCGCATGTCTGGAAGCACAACAAAAAAATACTCATAACACATGGGCATATAGCTTTCCCTGGAGTTGCGCCTTGGAGTTGGCGGTCTAAGCATATACAAAAAGCAAGAAGAGGCTACTTAGATTCAACTGGCGATGGTTTTGAGGAACAGTTTTCTGCAACAAAAAAAGCGTCCATCGACGCTGCAACGGGGAAATTCAAATCACACACGCCTTCAAAATTTCGATACCTATGCATCGCAATTCCTTCAGCGATTCACGTGCTTATTGGTTGGCTCACCTTTCCTACGCGGATACATAATTGGGCTCAAAAGTACGCTCCAAGTGCGCAGATCATTATTACTGGGCATACACACCACGCAGGAATTTGGAAACGGGGCACGCAAACAATTGTAAACACTGGATGCTTTGGATTTCCAAGTCATCCAAGAGCAGTAGTTATTGAAAACGAGCTGGTTGTCGTGCATAAACTTCGATGTAACGAAGGTCGCTATTCATTAGGAAAAGTATGCGCATCTTTAAACGTACGATAAGCATTGCTTGGCAGAACGCATTGCAACTCGGATTCAATCATAGAAGACGCGTCCACTAATTTCTGGAAATCAATTCCTGTTTCAATTCCGCGTTCGTGTGCAAAAGCAACCACGTCCTCGGTAGCAACATTTCCTGCTGCTCCTGGAGCGTATGGGCAACCCCCAAGTCCACCGCAAGAGGCATCGAATTTTACGACGCCACAATGCAGCGCTTCCTCTATACAAAGTAGAGCTTTACCGTTTGTATTATGAAGGTGCAAAATGCTCTCTTCTGGCGATAACACTCCATCAAGCGCGTCGTACAAACGGCGAATGTCTTCAGGCAATGCAACACCGATGGTTTCACCCAGATCGATAGCTGATGCACCAAAGTCTAGAATACGCTCAGCGATATTTCGCACAACATTCATATCGATACTGCCCTCGTAAGGACAGGCAACGACACAACTTAGATAGCAACGTACTTGAATCCCATGTTCAATTGCACTTTGGATTATGGGAGCGATACGTAGCAATGATCCTTCTATGGTCGTATTTGTATTTTTTTCACTGAACGTTTCCGAGGCAGCTGTAATGACTGCAATTTCATCTACTCCAACTTCTAGCGCCGAGCGCCACCCAAACTCGTTGGGTACCAACGCACTATACCGCACGCCATCAGTTTTAGAAATACCTGTATACACTTCCTTTGAATCCGCTAGCTGCGGTACCCATTTTGGAGAAACAAACGCTGTTGTTTCAATTGTTGAAAGACCTGTAGCAGACAACGCATTAATCCAATCAATTTTCCGCTGTGTAGGAACAGACATTGGCTGATTTTGAAGCCCATCCCTTGGGCCGACTTCAGTGATATGTATTTCTTTTGGAAAAGACATTATGTAGTTTCTGATTTCTGTTCGTATTGCAATTGGATAACTTCTGCCTCAATCAACTCAGAGCCAACATAGGTGTATACCGTTTTCCCTAGTCCTGCAAATGCTTTTGCAAGCATTGCAATCACTGCTGGAACCCCGCCTGCCATTGGGCTTATTGCACTTGATGTGATAACTCCAATTGGTGTGCCAGTAACTTCTTTAGATTCCCAAATTTGCGAACCTGCTATTGGCAACTCATCGCTCTTCATTTGAAGCTTCATAAGTTTTCGTTTTGGTGCACCGAGTGATTCCATACGAGCAACAATTTCTTGACCTAAATAACACCCTTTATCAAAGCGGACTCGACTAGCAATCATATTAGTCTCGTGAGGCAAGTTACTTGTGTCAAAGTCAACCATGAAAATAGGGGCAGACCGTTCGATTCGTGACATATTTAACGCGTGCCAACCGACTGGCCTTGCGCCTTGTGCAATCAAAGAATCCCAAACAGCGTGTGTGTGTTCTGGTGCAGTCGCGATTGCTTTGCCTGGCATCCCAAAAAGTTCAACAGGCAGTGTGCACACTTGAGCGCCTTCTACTTGCATTTCATTTGCAGTTTCACCGAAACACCAAAGCCAGTGCGTTGATGCTGTTATATCTGAAACAGTGATGTCCTCCATCACAACGTACGCAAGAATGTGGTCGATGACTTGCTGTTGAACTGTTACATCAACATCAATCCAAA
>JABJDN010000155.1 GCA_018665385.1 Phycisphaerae bacterium
AACTCGCGTATATCATCAGTTTGTGAAAATTCAAGACGGAGGTCGTTGCCCGTCATTTGGCTACGTTCTTGAGCTGACCGTTGTGAAAGAACTCGTACATCTCCTCGTAAATCAATTGCGCCTGCGCCATCGTTATACGTTTGATCTAAATGCATTGAATCTTCCCAATTAGTGCGCATTGAAATAGATTTACTGTCATCGACTGAACGTAAAGTTGGTCGCTCAATTCTTCTGTCGGGTGAGACATCAAGTGGTTCGTTAAGAAACATGGCTTGGCCAGCGCCTTCCCAACGTCCTTTCCCTGTCGTTCGGTCAAGTGTGAGTGAAGCTTTGTCGCCACGGTTCATAAGCATTCTTTGATAAGCGATTACTACATTTCCTGAAAGAGAAGCGCTGTCTTGTGTTATGTGGCCATCTAGCGTGTCGCAAAAAGCTCGTCCGCCATCGTTTAAAAGAATTTGAACATCGCCAATCGCTTTCATTGCATCTGCATGTGAACCGCCAAACATAGATCCATCATCTGCTAATGTTTTGTCTGTATCGATGAATGTGACTTCCACAGTGTTTGCCCAAAGTGTTTGTGAATCTGATTTTGCTTTCACGTTTCCAGATGCAAGTGCGTTTTTAGGGGCAGATGCGCCTTGAAGGTCTGGTTCGAAGTGAACTTCCAGTTGCTCGCATAAAATGTCGTTTCCTTGATCAGATAGTATGACGTCGCCATTGCATACGACGCTTTGCAAAGCGCCATCTTTGTTATTATCTGATTTGGCAAACGAAAAGTCTACGCCGTCTGACCACTGTAAAGTTGTTTGTCGATTCTCATTCGCTTTGGATGTCATAGTCCCGGGGCCATCTGCACCTCCTGCACCATCATTTTGAGCGACCCATAAATGGCCTGCTGATGTAAGTATTGAATCTTTATACAACTCTGCAGGGGAGCCATACAAATCAATCTTATTTCCTGGTAACTCGAAACGTAGTAGCGTACCTTTTGCAGACAAGAGATTGTCGCTATCGAGTATTGTTGCTGGTTCATCCTTGAAAGCGAAAAGTTCTACCCTTGTATCTTGCTTACTACTTGGAAGCCTCGTTTCATCGTAGAGGGGGATAAGAGTTAAACCGCCTTCGCAAGTAACTTTTACGGAATCATCTGTAGCAATTTGATTGTTTGCAAGAGTGGCAGCCACAATTGTTGCAGGTATTGTTAACGCTATCTGTGGTATATGCATAGTAGTGTCAGGTCTTTCATAGTACGTTTTAGCCGTAGTATCTTTGCTTTCGTTTGAAAATGCTATCGTAAGTTTGTCGCCGTGTGCTAACTTGCTGATTTTCGTCAAGCCTTGCTGGATTGTTACGTTTTTATCAAAAGTCGCAATGTAGAACTCTTTTGGGGCTGTAGCCACGCTCTGGCTTGAAGAAAAAGGATCGGTTTCAGCGGCTGCAACCGGGGCCGTATTCGTGGCAACGGACGAGGGTGTCGTTTTGTTGTTTGGTGAAAGTAGAATGTAGTCAAGTTCTTCAAGTTGCACCAATTCAATTCGTTCTTCTAAATCGTTAAAGCGAACTGATAATTTTCGTCCTTCAAGAACATGTGTGCCAGAAGTAATTCGTACTTCGCCAGGGCAATTAATCTCGCCAATAAGATTGTCAAACTTTGCAATAGTCGTTTGAAGTTCCATCAAGGGTTTGTCTGTAATACCTGTGTCATTAATCTCAAACACAAGTACTCTGACATTGCCATCAATACTGCCTGATTCCAAAATTCGCTTCGGTGCATTTGCAGCAGCGGAATTCCCTGTAATGACAATCTTTTTATTGCCCAAATACAATTCAACTTCTGGCTTATCCATCTCTATCCAACCATCGCTTCGCAGTGGCGGATTAGGGTCAAGTGATTGGCATCGATATTGTTGAATCAATTTACCGTTCGAATCAGTTTGTTGAATCCATCCTCCTTGCGGTAACTCGATGCCGAGGTCTGTCGAGTCGATTGCAACAGATTCTAAGTCATTGCTTGGCATACTTAGTAAATCTATAATGTCGTCGCTTTTAACTTTTTCGCCGGTTGTATTTGTGTCATTACTTATAGCAAACAGGAAAGCAATGAGCAAGATACAAAAAAGAGAGCTAATCGAGACTACAAGAATTGCAGTACGCCTGCTCGCATTTTTTTGCGGTTGAAAATATGGGTTTTTGTTGCTCATGCAATGAATCCATTCATTGATTGGCATGTTCCTGCATCATTGATGCAACACTAGAATCCCACGTTCCGTTTGCTTTCATCAGGTATTCAATGGCTTCCCTGACCGCCCCCTCGCCGCCTGGCAGGGACGTGACCCAGTCAGAAGCTGTTTTGACTTCTGTCGCTGCGTTTTGAACAGCAATTGAGTATCCGACATGATTCATAATTGAAAGGTCGCCAAGGTCATCACCAACAAAGCAAACTTGTTCAGTAGTGCATCCGATTGCTTGAATGCAACTTTGTAAATCGGCAATCTTATTTTTGCTATTTTGAAATACATGTTCGATGCCTAATTCATTTGCTCTAACTGTGACGCTATTTTCGTTACGTCCTGAAATAAGAACAATGTGAAATCCGCACTTTTGCCAAAGTGAAATTCCAAGTCCATCGTGTGCGTGGAATGTTTTCATGACGTTTCCGTTATCAGCAATATAGAGTTTTCCGTCTGTTAAAACACCGTCGACATCCAGCGCTAAAACGGTAATAGTTTGTGGCATAGTCATATTGTTAACCGAAGAGTTTCGGGTTTGCCTCCACACTGAAGATTCATTGCAATTGCTGCTTGGACAGCATCCGTTGCAATTGATTCGATGTCGTCTGTTCGAGAGTAGAGTGTGTATAAAACTCCAATAGCGTATTCTCCACCAGATCCAATTGCGTAATATTGTTCTAAAGGTGTCACGCCTAGGTCAGACGCTACTGTAAAAATGCCACCTTCATTAGCAATTAGAAAAGTTGAATCCAAATCGCCAAATGGAGTACATGCGTTAGTTGCATTGTCGTTTACAAAAGTATAGTTTTCGTGGAGTGCTTTCCAGAATTCCAGAAAGAACGTAAAAATAGAACTCGCGGTAGTTAAATCTGGAGCAGCTCGAGTAGAAAGGTAATCATTTAGTATGTCGTCGTAGACTGCCCATCCAGCACCACCAATGAGCGAGTTTCCTATACGGCCAATTTTAGAGGTGTTCGCATTTTCCGAAGGCATACGCTCTGTGTCACCGAAACTCGTCAAAGTATCAGCCGCCATCACGACTTGGTTATTTTTTCGAATTGCTACGATGACAGACATTTTTACTCGGTAACCACCTTCATCGCGATGAGGTCTTGCACATCTATGAGCCCAATAGGAGAGTTATTCGCATCAACAATTGGTATTTCATCAACTCTATATTGTGTTACAAGTTGTTGGGCATCTTGGACAAGGGCAGTGGCGTTTAAGTGGCGAGGGTTTTTAGTTGCTACTTCCCCGATTGTTTGTTCCATAGGGTTAGATGAATCAATAACTAATCGGCGTAAGTCGCCATCTGTAAATATTCCAGTCAACTTATTTTCGTCGTCAACAAGCAAAATAGCGCCAGCTCTTCGTTTACCTTCTTGTGGCTTTGCAGCATTCAGCGCTTCGCCTACGTTCATTGAATCAAGTACGGCAGTTACATTATCACCGACTTTAAATCGGACTATCTCAGTAATGGTACGCAAGCCGATGCCGAGCATTCCGCCTGGATGATGTTTATGAAAATCATCAGATGTAAAATTGCGCCTTCTTGAAAGTGCTAATCCTAATGCATCGCCGATAGCAAGTGTTGCTGTAGTAGTAGCCGTTGGCGCCAAGTTCAACGGGCATGCCTCTGATAGAGAGCCTATAGCGAGGTGCACATCGCAAAGGTTTGCAAGTGGTGTGCTGTGCTCTTTTGAAATGCCAATAGTAGGGATGCCATCAGTTCGTAATATGGCGGCTAAATTCAGTACTTCTTCAGTGGTTCCCGAATAACTCATAAGAATCACCACGTCATCACGGCGAATAGAACCAAGGTCACCATGCACAGCCTCTGCAGGGTGTACTACGTGGGATGGTTGTCCAATACTTGAATATGTCGCAGATAGTTTCGCCCCAATCAATCCCGATTTCCCCATGCCGCTGAATACGGCATGCCCGGAGCATTGCTCAAGCATGTCTACGGCTTTCGTCCATGTTTGTAGGTCTACTTCAGAAGTAGCCAGCCTCGAAACTACTGAACCAATAGCATCCATTTCCGCTTGCAGTGCTTCTGTAATAAAAGCAAGCTCTTCAGAAATACCGGTCTTTAGTTGTGATTTTGAGGCATTCATAAAGTATGATGCGCATTGTAGCCTTGAGACTGCAATTTCGCCTTATGAACATGCCACAAGAACAATTCAGAATTACTATTGACGCCTTTGATGGCCCTTTAGATCTACTTTTATACCTTGTTAGGCGTGCAGAGGTAGATATCCACGATATTCCCATTTCTCAAATTACAGAAGAGTATCTGCAAGTTCTTCGAGAGGGTGTTTCTGTTGACGTAGAAATGGCTGGTGAATTTTTGGTCATGGCCGCAACGCTTATTGAAATCAAATCTCGTTCTCTTGTTCCGCCTGAGCAAGTTGCCGAAGACGACGAAATCCATGATACAGACGACGCTGGCGTTGATCCAAGAGGGGACCTTATTCGCCAGCTCTTGGCATTCCAACGTTTTCGCACTGCTTCTGAAGAACTTGATACAAAGAGAATTGGATTTGCACAGCGGTTTGATTGTTTTGTAGGTATGCCTACATTCGCAGAAATGGAAGAATACACTTTAGAATTAGACGATGTTCACATTTTGGATTTATCAGATGCGTACGAACATATTGCCAGTGCGATTGATTTCACTCGCCTAGGTGAGCACCATGTTGCGTACGACGATGTTCCAATTGAAGTTTGCCAAGAGGATCTACTTGAAAGGCTTCACCAAAAAGGCGGCGCTCAGTTGTCCCTTCACTCAACGTTTGAAGGTCTTGGTCTCGCAGAACGAATTGGTATGTTTTTAGCAACTTTGGAACTTGTACGTATGAGAAAAGTTACAGTACTTCAAGATGAGAATAGCGATGAAATCGTGATCTTGTTATTGCAAGATGAAGAAGCTACCGACGAATTGAATTCTGAAGAACATTGATTTCTTGCTGGCTTAAGTCTCTCCATTGACCAGGCCGTAAACCCTTTAAAGAGACCTCGCCAATTTGTGTACGCCGTAATCGTTTTACAGGGTGGCCAACAACAGCGAGCATTCTTCGGATTTGTCTGTTGCGTCCTTCTTTAAGAAGGATTGTTAGCAGCGTTCTATCTCTGTCATGACGAACAATTTCAATTGAGTCAACGTGTGCACGTTTACCTCCACGATTGCTATCGTGTTTCGTATGTGCATCGGCAAGATAGATGCCTTTTTTAAGTGTTGTAATGGTTTCTTCTGTAACTTTCCCGCGCACGGTTACTTCGTACGTTTTGCTCATCCCATGTTTAGGATGCGTTAACTCATTTGCCATTATATTATCGTTGGTCAACAGCAAAAGACCTTGGCTTTCCATATCTAATCTACCTATTGGGAATATGCGAGAACCTGACGGGTGTGTCACAATATCCCCAATGCATGGTCTGCCTTCAGGATCTGACATAGTGCAAATAATGCCGCGTGGTTTGTAGTACATCACATATATTTGGTCGGCATGTAAGTTTAACTTGTGATCAGCAATTGTAATTTTGTCTATTTTTGGATTTACCCAAGCAGGCAAAAAGTCAACTACAACGCCATTAACCTTCACTTTGCCTTCTTCAATCATTTCTTCGCATTTACGACGAGAGGCAATACCGCCTTTTGCCATAACACGTTGCAATCGCTCACCTCTATCTGCGTCTTTAAAGGGAGCAGTAGATTCAGTATTTGTTGTTTTGTCGTTTGTATTCCAGCCCATTTTGAGTAGTCTACCGTAGTGAGAATAAAACGGATACTCAAAAGAATACGTTCTACCATAGCAAATCCACTAGAAGAATTAAATCGGTGGGAGAGAATCGTGCGATATACCTGGAAATTGCTTCAGCAGGGAGCAAAACAACTTTCAGAAGACAGGGCTAGCATGATGGCAGCTTCTCTAACCTATAGGACACTTTTTGGAATGCTGCCTGTCACAGTAGTTGGCGCAGGCGTGGCTAGATCCATTATGGGCATAGAGCGTTTTCAACAATTTTTACATAATTCAATTCAAGCACTTGGTCTGAATACCGTTGCCTTTAGTACTGCCGAAGAGGGGGGCACGATCACCCTGGGCTCTTGGCTTTCAGAAATAGTGACCAACGGTATGAATATCAATGTCTCAGCCCTCACCTGGGTGGGCTTACTGATTTTGGTGTATTCAGCAATTGCTTTATTAGTGGATATTGAAAATTGTTTCAATATCGTATGCAGAGCGAAGAAAGGCCGAGCGTGGTTGAAACGGTTGCCACTCTACTGGTTTGTCTTGACTTTTGGCCCCGTGTTAGTTGCAATTGGATTCTGGACTGATGCTCAAGTACATTCAATATTTGAAACATATATCACGTGGAACTGGCCACAGTGGTTCTTTACTCACGTATGGGACTTCGCATTCTGCTGGTTTACCCTGTTTGCTCTGTACAAACTCGTTCCTACAATTAAATTACACAATCGACCAGTGCTGTATGGCTCCTGCATTGCCTCGCTCATGATTTTATTGGGAAAAGCTACCCTTGGACTCTATTTCAGCCATGCGCTCTCTTTGCAGCACATGTACGGTTCTCTTGGCTTGGTACCAGTCTTCATGTTCTGGTTATATGTTATGTGGCTCATTATTTTACTTGGGTTACAAATTGCAGCCATTATTCATCAAGTATCTGAAAAATCAGAGGTTATGATAGACCGATAATTAAAATATATTTGATTTAGCTGAAAGGTTGTGTAATAACAGTGGTTTTCTATGGGTAAACAAAAGTGGAGCTTACAAATGACCGAATACACACCCATGAACGGAATCAATGATAAAAACGGAACTACTGGAAGACGATCACTATTCGTCGACATCACCTTCTCAAACGGAATAATGAATGCTTGCATCGTTGGTCCACGAATTGGGGAACGGGAAGCAACAATTGTTGCAAATGCCATAAATGCTCAATTGAAGCACTACGGAAAGAAGGTAAAGTCCTTGGTGCTCAATTTCAGCGAGGTTCAGTTTATCTCTAGCCTTGGGCTAGGCATGTGTATAGACGTTAGAAATACCGCAGAAGCAAGCAAAGCATCAACATCAATCGTTGGTTTGACGAATCACTTGAAAGAACTCTTCGAAATGATGCGTCTAGATAGATTATTTACAATTTCGGGTAGATTGAACAGCCTTGATTCTGCTGCGTAAACGGCAGACATGAAAACAAAATTACAACGCAGCCTCCCGCGATTCCCACTAGAACTGCGGGAGGTTGTATTATGTACACCTTATGGGTTTAGAAGAAGCAATGCCAGTAGATGGCTATATGACAACACAAGTCAGCCGCGTTATCAACTGGGCAAGGCGCTCAAGTGTTTGGCCAATGCCATTTGCAACTGCATGTTGCGGTATCGAATTGATGGCAACAGCTTCAAGCCGGTACGATTTGGCACGATTTGGTGCAGAAGTATTTCGGTTCAGCCCAAGACAAGCAGATTTGATGATAGTTGCTGGTCGAATTTCTACAAAAATGATGCCGGTTCTTCAACGGATTTACTTGCAGATGACAGAGCCAAAATGGGTAATTTCCATGGGTGCTTGTGCTTCTACGGGCGGTCTTTTCGATACATATGCAGTTGTCCAAGGCGTAGATCAATTCATGCCAGTCGACATTTATGTTCCGGGTTGCCCTCCACGTCCAGAAACTCTTATCGAAGGCGTGATGGCAATTCAACAAATCATAGACCAGGACAACATTCCTTACGACGCCGATGGCAAGAGAAAACCTCTTGGAATCAGTTTGACCGAAGGAAACTCGAAAAACGTAAACGTTACAATCAACGGTTCGTAACTGCACCACCAAACATACACAATATGTTACAAATACCGGGTGGAGGTATTGCATGTATGAATCAGTAGCGCTTCAGGAACGGGTTTTGGTATTAAACCGAGGGTATTGTGCCCTTCGTGTAATCCCAGCACGGCAAGCGTTTACACTTCTATGTAGGCACGCTGCAGAAATACTGTCTATCGAGGAGGGGCACTACCTGACGTACGATTTACACGATTGGATGGACGTTGCTCGCTTGCAGAAGGAACTTGAACCGACGCAACACACGTGGATACGATTACCTGCCATCGAGATTGCTGTACCTAAAATAATACGTCTACTTTCGTACGATAAATTCATCAAGCCCGAAGTCCGTTTAACTCGTCGCAATCTCTATGCTCGAGACTCAAATACCTGCCAATTTTGCGGCAAACGATTTTCGTCATCTGATTTAACATTAGATCACGTAGTGCCTCGAGTGCAAGGTGGAGGTAATTCTTGGAAAAACCTAGTATGTGCTTGCTTACGATGTAATACGAAGAAAGGTGGAAGGACGCCTTCTCAAGCAAACATGAAGCTTATACGGCAACCGTACAAACCATCAACTTGCGAATCGCAACGAGTTCGAATAGGGTTAGCCCAATACGAATCGTGGAAATCGTTTTTAGATAAAGCATACTGGTCTGTAGAATTGATAGAGGATACAGAGAACTAATTTAATGTCTGAAACGCCGCTCGTTTGTATGCAACAAGGTTATGTTTTTATCATTGCATAAATCTATAGTTTCTTGATCTCGAACACTTCCGCCAGGTTGGACAATGCAAGTGATACCTGCATCGATTAGTAATGCTGGCCCGTCTGAGAATGGGAAAAATGCATCTGAACCGGCAACCGCAGTAGTCGTGTTCTGAAGTGATTCGCCCGCTCGTTGAATGGCTAGCCGTGCAGCGGATACTCGATCTACTTGCCCCATACCGCCTCCAATAAGTGAACAATCATTGACAATTGAAATGGAATTGGATTTCAAATGAGCGCATGCAATCCATGCAACACGAGCATCCTGAAGTTGTTGTTCAGAAGGTTCAGGGCCTGCTGCATGTATCCAGTTATCAGAGTTTGCTTCAACGGGTTTTAGATTTTGAACAAGCATTCCGCCTTCTACTGAACGCATTTGTTTCCATTCGCTCTGGCGAACTTGATTGCCTACAGCAAGTAGGCGAACATTTTTCCAGCGGGCAGATAGGGTCTCTATTGCTTCATCAGTAAATGAGGGAGCGACAATTACTTCTAGGAACTTTTGACCCTCTGCGATTATGCTCGCTAGTTCATTATCAATATTGCCACTCACGGCAACTATACCTCCAAATGCAGCAAGTGGATCGCACGTCCATGCTTGTTGAAATGCAGATAGGAGAGTAGTAGCAACTGCGGCACCACACGGATTTGCGTGTTTAATAATTGCAGCTGATGGCATAGATGTGGAGGCATGAAGGTCAAGCACTAACTCAAGTGCAGCGGCAGCGTCCATCAAATTATTGTAACTGAGTGGTTTTCCTGCAAGTACATTCGCATGTACAACGCTAGGTCCAGTATGTTTGTGGTCTCCATACACAGCAGATGGTTGATCTGGATTTTCACCGTATCTAAGTATTTGAGATAAGCCGTGGTCTAGTCGAAGTGAATTTGAAAAGGTTTCTTCATCGCTGTTCATCCAAGCGAAAATCGTAGCATCGTACGAAGCAGTTCGAGCGAATGCATCTTTTGAAAGTGATTGTCGTAATGATAAAGTTGTAGCGCCAGAGTTTGCAGTCATTTCAGCAAGGACAGCTTCGTATTGATTAGGGTTTGTAATGACTGTTACAAATTTGAAATTCTTTGCAGCAGAACGAATCATCGCAGGTCCACCGATATCAATTTGTTCTATTACTTCTGCAAAAGAGACGTCTTCTCGTTCAATAGTTTTCTCGAACGGATACAAATCAATACAGATAAGATCGATTGGAAGTATGTTGTGCTCAGCCATCGCAGATACATGTGAATCTAGATCTCGAACACCAAGTAATCCGCCGTGAACAGCAGGATGTAAGGTTTTTACTCTTCCATCAAGCATTTCAGGAAAGCCGGTTAACGATGAAACGTCTTCAACGTGTAAACCAGCAGCGGTGAGCGTTTTTGATGTTCCACCAGTTGATATAAGTTCAACGCCTTGTTCTGCAAGCATAGTGGCGAATTCAACTATCCCATCTTTATTACTTACAGATAAAAGTGCACGCTTTACAGTCACCAGTTCTTGCATGTGTTAATGCCTTTGAATTAAACGAAGCAGTGCATTGTTTTGGGTAATGATGTAAATAGACCCTTGTTGCAATGTGTCAGATAGAACTGACCTTGCGCCTGGCAGAGGTAGAGTAGAGACAACTCCACCTTTTACAGGGTCGACTATTTGTAACAAATTATTCACAGAATCCCAACAGACCAGTTTTCCCGTATTCGTAGTTGTAATAACGTTCCCGAATACATCGTCTGCGATCCATTTCTGATTGCCTGACAAGCTATCTGGGAATGCATCGTATGCGGCTAATCCGATTTCTGGCAATCGTTGGTACACCGTATCTGAAACAACTACAGGGGAATCTACTAATACTTTCGATGACAAAATATTCCAACGGGGTTTTCCAGTGTGCAAATCGATTGCGCGTAGATATTGGTCTGTGCCAGCAATAAATGCTGAAGTACGAGGAAATGTCTCATCGTCTAGAAGAGATGAATTAGTTCCGTATGAAATTTCTGTTTGAACAGGGCTTGTTAACTGAATCGACCATATTTTATTCGCTTGCTCTAAATCAACTGCGTACACTTGCCCGTCTAGAGACGGTGTAATAACAAGGTTTAATTGTTGACCATTCAAGCTTCTTGGACCATGCGCAAAAGTAGGGGTAACCTTTATAACATCTCCGATTCGATACCGTTTAGTCTCGAAACCGAAATCTGGATTAAACCAAACAACCTCACCGTTTGATGAACCGTAAATCAGATACCCTTTTTCTGTAGATATTGCACCTGTGTTTGCAATCCAATCTAGCGAACGAATTGCACTGGTAATTGATTTTGAATCGGTTGATTGGTCCGAAGAAGTAGGAAGATTTCCAGTCTCTTTTTCTAGCGCATAGATTGCACCATCTGAAACAGCATAGACTGTATTGCCTTTTTGCATTTCATTGATGCTGTGGATATTGTAGATTTTGTTTCCGACTGGGGATGACCAAATCCATTTCCCGGTTTCAAGGTCATATCTTGTCAGATAATCTTCTTCGTCTACTGTGTACAACGAATCGGTTGTAATAGTTGGAAGAGAAATCGCACTTCCATTGGACTGATTCATCCAATCTAAGCGGTATCCGCTAGCTCTCATTTGGTCTATATCAATACCAGCAACAGTTGCACTTTGTGCAACTGCAAATGTTGCTGCAGTACAGACAATTGTTAAAACAGCGGTAATAATTTGAAAACGGTTAGTCTTGGTCATACTTTTGCTCCTAATTTTGTTAAGTTTACAAAAAACCTCAAGGAGATGTGCTGCAACTGAAGTAAGTTAGCAAGTACTCTACTTTTTTTTAAGGCTAAATTATGTTTACAGGGTTAATTGAACGAATCGGAACAGTCATTTCCTCAACTCTAAACGAGTCGGGGATACGGCTGGAGTTATCGTGTACTAATTGGGCGGAAGTGCCAAAAGACGGCGATTCAATTGCTGTCTCAGGATGTTGCTTAACAGTTGTGAATTCACGGCTTGACGGCGATCTGATCTATATTGAGTTCGATATTATCGCTGAATCACTAGCGTGTACCACTTTGGGCACATGTACGCCGGGCTCACTTGTTAACCTTGAATTAGCAATGCGAGCAGACTCTCGTTTTGGTGGCCATTTTGTGCAGGGGCATATCGATGCTAAAGCGTGTGTTGTCTCAATTCAGAAAATGGAATCTGGAGAGGAACGAATTCGTTTTACTACCGACATGATTGGCAAAGATTTACTTGTATCTAAAGGGTCTATAGCAATAGATGGTGTGTCTCTTACTCTTGCTTCAGTAGAAAGAGAATTCTTTGAAGTTTGTCTTATTCCGATGACAGTACAGGAAACAACTTTTGGGACGATTCAAGTTGGGCAGGTAGTGAATATAGAAACAGATATGTTAACCCGAACAGTGGTTCAAGTTGTTACACGGATGTCGACCTAAGCTGCAAGTCGTAGTGCAGCGGGCAATGTATTTGCTCGCATACAAATCATCGTTAAGTCGTCATCTGCAACCGATGAATTTGTCTGATTCAAGTAATCATTAATCTTAGTTAGCAGTTCGCCAGTACCTTCTTGGCAAAACTCGTTCATTGATTTGAGATGTGTGGGCATTTCACCCTCGCTGTAGCTGTTATCGCCTAATGCAAACTCAAACCCATCGGAGTACATTAGAAGTGTATCGCCAATTGATAAGTCGATAGTTGATTCAGGAAATTCATCGTTATCGAAAACGCCTAGCAGAGGGCCGTCAGACTCCAGTAGAATTGGTGATTGGCCAATTCTGCTTAGCAGCGATGGGGGGTGCCCAGCGCCAGCATAGGTAAGTTGATTCGTTTTGCAATTGAAGATGCAGTACGAAGCTGTAGCAAACCTAGCACTGTCGCCAGTTCGTTCAAGAAGTGCACTGTTCAAGTAGGAGAGTATGGTGCCAGGCGAAGTAAATTGACCCGTTGTAGAGTCGTATCTATGTGCAGATAAAGTACGTGTTAGCATCATTGCGAGCATTGCGGCTGAAATGCCATGCCCAATAGCATCAGCAATGAAAATTGCTACGTGATCCTCATCGAGTTGCGTAATATCATACATGTCTCCACTTACAACACTGGCTGGTTTCCAAAGAGAACTGAATGAAACACCGTGTACATCAGGCACTTCTGTTGACATAAATTCTTTTTGAACGTTCGCGGCAACTTCTAATTCATCTTGGAGTAAATCAAGATCATTTTGCAATGAGCTATGCATGTTTTGTACGAGTCCAACTTGACTTCGCAATTTGGCAACTTGGTCATTCCGTTCGACAGTTCCAAACAGTACGCCAGCGATGGCTGTTGCATCTGCATCGAAAGCCATTTTAATAATTCCAAGTTCGTCTATCAATTCTAGTAAGTCACCAAAATCATCGCAACAAAGTAATGTTGGTGTTTGCGCAACTTGCAGGTCGATTAATATAGGCAAAATTGACATTAGGTCCTCATACCCGTTCACGTGTAGAAGGGCTGCATCTGCATCCTTCTCTTCGGTTGTGAATTTCGGCGGCATGCCATGGGGCCATTTACAAATTAAAGCGTCGCTTAACATACTCGCAGTAGAGTTGTTTTGAATAAATATTGTTGGCAGGTAAGTCATCATGAAGAGGTTCGTATCCGTTGATAAGCACGTAGTACGGTAGACTTTTCATCGGAACTCCATACTCTCTAATTCACCTTTTGTAATCGCTAATTGTTTCTTTAAAAGCGATTTTCACACTTGTTCCGTTTATGCGGGCAGAGGTTTGTGTTATCGGGCGATCGACTTTAAGTATTTGAGATCTAGTTGAA